>JAZQGK010000138.1:0-2869 GCA_045539975.1 Candidatus Scatosoma sp.
CCTTCGATGAGCGAAAATAAAGCTGTCGGCACGGTTTTTATCGCGATTGCGGGCGAAAATCTTTCCGAAGTCCGCGAATTTCACTTCAAAGGCTCGCGTTCCGAAATAAAATTCCAAGCGGCGGACGAAGCGTTTAAATTGCTAATGGAGCATACAAAATTTTAGGAGAAATGCTTTATGAGACTACTTTACAAAAAAAATGAGCGCGAAAAGCCAAAATTTTTGGAAATACCGCGTCCTAAATCCGAATTTAATGACGAAACGACTGCGGCAATGCGCGAAGCGTGGTTAATTTCAGAAGGAAAAATTCCGGCTAAATCTTTTCGCAACGTAGATGAATTATTGGAGGATTTAATGTCCGATGCTGACGATTAAACGAACTTCGCAATTCAAAAAAGATTTTAAGCGGATAATTAAGCAAGGTTTTGATATTCAACCGCTAATTTATGATTGCGCCGCCTAAAACTTCGTCGCCGTCATAAAAAACAATCGATTGACCGGACGTTATAGCGCGTTGCGGCTCCGAAAACTCTACTTTTAGCAAATTTTCTTCCTCAAAAAACGTGCAATCGGCGAATTTTGCTCCGTAACGAATTTTTGCTTGCAAATTCTTAGGCAAAATCGGTTTGTAAATCCAATGAACGTCGCAAGCCGTTAAAAATTTAGAAAAAAGGTTGTCGTTGCTCCCGACGACGACTTTTTTATTTGCAACGTCTAATTTAGTGACGTAAAGCGGCTCCGGTGCGGCAATTCCTAAGCCTTTTCGCTGTCCAATCGTGTAATTTGCAACGCCGTTATGATTTCCGAAAATTTTTCCGCTTAAATCGACGATTTTGCCCGCTTGCAATGCCTGCGCGGCAGGATTTCTTTCCGAAATGAATTTTTTATAATCGTCATTGGGCACAAAGCAAATTTCTTGGCTATCGGGCTTATTAGCGACGGGCAAATTTAAATTTTCGGCAAGTTCGCGGGTTTTTTCCTTAGAAAAGTCGCCGAGCGGCAAAATAATTCGCGAAAGTTTATCCGGCGTCAAGTTATAAAGGACGTAGCTTTGGTCTTTTTTAAAATCGGCGGCTTTTTTTAGTTTGAAGCGGTTATCCTCGAAAATAATTCTGGCATAATGCCCCGTTGCGAGAAAATCTGCGCCCAAAGTGCTTGTGAAGTCGAAGAGCGCACCGAATTTAATAAATTTATTGCATTGGATGCAAGGATTAGGCGTTTTGCCGCGCAGATATTCATTGACGAAATAATTTTCGACCTTATCGCGGAAAATTTCGCGAAAGTCGGCGACGAAATGCTTTATGCCCAAAAAATCGCAAACATTTTTAGCATCGGCGGCGGAAATTTGATTATCATCGAGCAACATAGTAATTCCGACGACATCAAAGCGATTTTTGAGCAAAAGAGCGGCTGCGAGCGAGCTATCTACGCCTCCACTCATTGCAACGGCTACTTTTTCCATAAAAAACACCTCCGCGAGCGATTATAACATAAAAATCGGTGCTTGAAAGGCGATTCAATCGTTTGAAGTTGGTTTGAAAGTGATTTTGAGCGTTTGAAAGTGGTTTTGAGTGCGTTTTGAAGGTGCGAAAATAAAATTTGCATATATGCAAATTTCACAGTTGAAAAAATGGCGTTGTGACGCGGTATTTTTGGACATAAAAAAGACGCCCCTGTTTTTTGGGGCTATTTTAAGCGTTCAAAAGTTTTTTTTGCATATATGCAATTTTCCGTTTAGGCGGAAAAGGTTCAAACGTTATCTTGTCGTGGTTTAGGCGTTTCGTAAACGTCTGTGTGCAAAAATTCGCTTTTAACGACTTCGCCGCCGCTATACCACACGCGATAAATTGACGGCGACATATATGAGCCTTCAGTCTCAATGGAAATATCCGCGCCGCCCAAGTCGGCTTTAGTTCCGAGAACGTAAACGCTTAAAGTTGAGCCGTAAGCCTCCGCGATTAGATAAACATTGTGCGGAAAATCGTTTCTGAACTTAAAATCAAGGTAACCGTCGGCAACGGTGGCGTCGCGACCGGGCGCAACGTAAGTAGATTGATAAAAATGCGGTGTGCGTTCGGTCGGAGTGAGTCCGGCGAGCAAAACGGCGTTATAAAGCGTGGAACTGACCTGACAAACGCCGCCGCCGTAGTCTTCAGCGGGTCTTCCGTTGATAATCACGCCCGCGACCTTGTATCCGTTGCCCCAAGTGCGTTCGCCGACCGTATCATTAAAGGAAAACGTCCAACTACTCTTCACGAGCTTGTGAGAAATGGCATTTGCGGCAAGCCAAATGTTGTCGCCCCTGTCGCCGGGATAAAAATAAGTGCTGAAAGAGCCAAGAACCGAATCAATCGCGGAAATGTCCTCTGTCGTGATAAAAGGCTGAATATCTTCGGGTTCAAGGGTGATTGCGCCGTTTGGAAGGTTCAAAGTGGTCAAAGGTTCGCGCAAAGTGTCCGCAAGTTGCTCGACGTTCAATTTTTTGCCGATAACGCCAGGAATTTTCTCAATCGCGCCGTCGGAATTGAAATTTACAACCGCATTGACTGGATCGCGGTTAATTTGCGCGGCGATAGCGTTTAATTTCTCTGCGAGCAAGTTTGAATCGTATTCAGCGGACAAATTGACGTTGCGCCCGTTCAAAAAGCATTTAATTTGGTCGTTGAAGTTAGAAAGCAGGGAATTTCCGCGCCCGTAGCTGAAAATTTCTTGTTCGACCTTATCGACGAGCGGATTTAAAGAAATTTCTTCGGGCGTGATTTCAAATTCCTGATTTTCGTAGCGGAAAGTAAGATTGTGGACTTTTTGAGCGGCGACGGTGGAAATAATTTTTTCTGCGGCGCGTTTATCGAGTCCGTTGACGGATTGC
>JAZQGK010000139.1:0-13791 GCA_045539975.1 Candidatus Scatosoma sp.
TATCGGTATCGGCGCAATGATCGGCTTTGGACCTCTTCTCACCAACCCCAAACTCTTTATTTTGGGCGGTGCGGCGCAGTTCGGGATCTTCTTAACCATCGTTTTGGCGGTGCTTTGCGGCTTCTCCATCAACGACGCGGCGTCTATCGGTATCATCGGTGCGGCTGACGGCCCTACGAGTATTCTCGTTGCGATGAAGCTCATGAGTAAATACGTCGGCCCGATTATGGTCGTGGCGTATTCGTATATGGCGCTCGTTCCCATTATCCAACCCGTGGTTATCAAATGCACGACGACGAAAAAGGAACGTGCTATCAAAATGCACTATTCCCCCAAACAGGTTTCCAAGATGACGAGAATTTTGTTCCCGATTATCGTAACCATTATCGCAGGCTTGATTGCGCCTTCTTCGTTGGCTCTTATCGGGTTCTTGATGTTCGGTAACTTGATTCGTGAATGCGGAGTGCTTGGCACGATGACGGACACGGCGTCGAACAACCTCGCAAACCTTATCACGTTGCTTCTTGGTATCACGATTGCATCGCAGCTCCGTGCGGAAAGCTTTATTTCCTGGGAAACGTTGATGATTATCGGCCTTGGCTTGTTCGCGTTTATTTTCGATACGATTGCCGGGATTATGGTAGCAAAAGTAATGAACCTTTTCTCGAAAGAAAAAATCAATCCCATGATCGGTGCGGCAGGTATTTCCGCATTCCCCATGGCGGCGAGAACGGTGCAAAAGATGGCGGTAAAAGAGAACCCCTCTAACCACCTTTTGATGCACGCAATCGGCGCAAACGTTTCCGGCCAAATCGCTTCGGCGGTTGTCGGCGGCTTGATTTTGGGGCTTTTATAAGGAGGTAAACCATGAATTTGTATTCGTTACTCGTCAATATGGACGATCTTTGGAGCGCTTTGGAAATCATGTGGAAAGGCGTGCTTGCTATCGCAATCGTAATCGCGCTTGTTATCGTCGTAACGGCAGTTGTCAACAAAGTCTGCGTTAAGGCGGAAAACAAGAAAAAAGCCAGCCAAGAAAACCAAAGCAACGGGGATTCTTCGCAGGGTTAGACAGAGTGAAAAATTGAAAAATAAAACCGTCTCTATCGTAAAAAGGTAGAGGCGTGTTTTATATAGGTATTGACAAAATTTGGAAGTTATGATATATTGTAAGCACGAGCGTTTTATAAAAAGCGCACGAGAAGCGAAAAACGTTAAAATTTTTATCTAAGGAGGTAGTAATGATGAAAAATTTCAAACGTTTATTTACATTTTTGCTGTTAGGCGTTATGACGGTGAGTATGGCATTTTCCGCCTGCGGCACGCCAAGCGCGGATAATGGCAGTAGTTCTACAAGCGATAACGAAATAACGAGCAGTAGCGATACGGAAGAAACAAGTAGTGCAGATGAATCCAGCGACAGCTCCTCTTCTCTAACCCAGTTTGTGCCAACGCAAGAAGATTTTTATGAGGATAGGGTGCTTGTTTCTATAAAAAACGAGTATAGCGACGTTAATAAAATCTGGGGAATTGAAGATTTTCCGATTAAAGGAAACACCATTGTAGAGGTTATCGACAAGACTGAATACGGCATTGTTGATATAATACCTAACGCATGGGCACAATATCTTTGTTTAATGTTGAGTGAGCACGGCAGAGAAAAGGTGATTGACGTAGCTACACAAATTATGAATCTTGAATTTGTAGACTTTGTGACATTAAGATATACTACTGGTGCCGCTCCTTTAATTGGGCAGACGAAAGAAAAGGGCGTAGAGGCGATAGATACGTATATGCAAGAAATCCGTGATATGGACTTGGAATACAGTTTGGTATTGATAGAACGTGAAGCGGAACAAGGCAAGCAAGCGATTGAGGGTGCAGAGGATAAAACCCAAGCAACCGCATTAAAAGAGGAAACGCTGAACGCTATGAAAGCGCTTGTTTTAACGGACGAAGAGGAAACCGCAATCAAGCAAACTTTTGCTGCGACTCTGCAAAATGCGGTTTTGGACGAGATTGCAATAGAGGGTTGCTACGGAAGATACAATAATGCGATTGCGGTGCTCATAAAAGAGAGGACGAAAGGGGACACGGGCGAAACTCGCGAGGTGACGGTTGCGGGCGTTGTGTTTGAATATCCTTTTGGCAACAGAGAAATTTCCGTATTTTATCAAGAACGGATTTATACCGTGACCGAAGCGTATGAAGCAGGGCTGCTTTCGGAAGCGGACGTATTGCGCATCGCAACCGATAGCGGATTTTTGAAAAATTGACAAATAAAATAAAGGATACGATATCCTATATAAAAATATATAAAAATAACGCGGAGCTTGTTTGGCTCCGCGTGTTCTTTTTTTTCTGCCAAAAATAAAAAAGCGCGTGCATTTCTTTGCTTTTTGTGTAAAAATTTGGTATACTTACGGCATAAAAAACAAAGTGTTTCTTTAGGATGGGATTTATCATGGAAACGGCTAAGTATAAAAGAACAAAATTCGCTTGTTACACGGCATATTTCACCATGTCGTCTGTGTTTAGTTTGCCGCCGTTGTTGTTTATGACACTTCGGCAAATGTATCGTATTTCCTATACTCTTTTGGGGACGCTCGTGCTGGTCAATTTCTGCACGCAGCTGGCAATCGATTTGATTTTCACCGTGTTTTCTAAAAAGTTTAACGTGAAAAAAATCGTCAAAATCATGCCCCTAATTACCGCAACGGGCTTGTTTCTCTATGCCTTGATACCTATGTTTTTCCCGAATATCGCGTATTTTGGCTTGTTGGTCGGGACAATTCTATTCTCGGTTTCCGCAGGGCTTTCGGAAGTTTTACTCAGCCCGATGATTGCGGCAATCCCGTCTAAAAATCCACAACGGGACATGAGTTTTTTACACTCCCTTTACGCGTTCGGCGTATTCACCGTCGTTGTTATCAGCACGCTGTTTTTTAAACTGTTCAAAGCGGAAAACTGGGTGTATTTGACGATGTTTTTCGCCGTACTGCCTATTTTTGCGTCTGTCTTGTTCATGATTTCGCCCATGCCTGATATGGACGCTTCGGGCGGCGCAGGCGGCGTAGAGGGCACGAAAAAACGCGCGATGGGCTTGGTGCTTTGCGTGGCGTGTATTTTCTTTGGCAGCTGCGCGGAAAACGTGATGTCGAACTGGATTTCCAGTTATATGGAAAACGCAATCAAAATCAATAAAACGCTTGGGGATATTCTCGGCATGGCAGGGTTTGCCATTCTGTTGGGGTTGATGCGGTTTTCGTATTCCAGATTCGGGAAAAATATCACGAAAACGCTGCTTATCAGCATGATAGGCGCGACGGCGTGCTACCTTGTCGTCAGCTTTTCCACAAACCCCGTAGTGGCGGTCATTGCTTGTGCGTTGGCTGGCTTATGCACGGCGATGCTTTGGCCGGGAACGCTGATTATGATGGAAGAAAAATTGCCCGGGCTGGGCGTGGCGGCGTATGCGTTGATGGCGGCAGGCGGCGACCTCGGCGCGGCGATTGCTCCGCAGTTGATGGGCGTCGTCACGGACAGCGTGGCGCAAAGTCAATTTGCCGCGGAGCTTGGTGCAACCTTGCAATTATCCGCCGAACAAATCGGCTTGAAAGCAGGCATGCTGTTTAGTTCCTTATTCCCCATCATCGGAATAGGCATTGTCATCGCTTGCATTTTCTATTTCAAAAAACACGGCAACGGCGCGCCCGTTTTACTCGTTGACGAGGGCGTAACGCAGCTTTCTTCTGCGAGTGAAAGCACCGTGCAAACGGACAAAGAGTGGGGGCAGGTACGCGTTGAAAACAAAGCTTACCTTTCTTTGGACGGAAAGAAATACTTGCGTTGTATCGAGGATGAGGACGCGATTTGGTACACCGTTCCCGAGGGCGTGGAAGAGATTTGCGGCGGCGCGTTTGCCGGGTATATCGCGGAAGTAGAGCTGCTCGACGGCGTAAAAATTGTGCGCGCGGCGGCGTTTGCGGATTTTGTGGGCGAGGTCACCGTTCCAAGCAGCGTAACGGAGATAGAAAACGGCGCTTTTGGCGAGAGCGCGGTTATCGTTGCTACACAGGGCTCGTTTGCGCAGGAATGGGCGAAAGAGAACGGAATCCGTTATAAAGAGCCCGTATAAAAAAAGGGGGTTGACGAACCCCGAAAAGCATGGTATAATGAACGTAAGCGGCGAGCGGTGATTCTTGCCGAAAAAGGAGAAAGACTTATGCGTAAAAAGCTGACGATAGCGTTCATGTACGATTTTGATAAGACTTTGTGCGACCAAGACATGCAAGATTACGGGTTTATCCCGAATTTGAATATGTCGAGCACGGAGTTTTGGACGGAAACGGAGCAGTTCCGCAAGAAGCATTACATGGAAGGGATTTTGGGGTATATGTACTATATGAAGTACAAATGCCGCGAAAAAGGGATTCCGTTCACGCAGGAATATTTGCGTTCGCTTGGGAAAAATATCAATTTTTACAAGGGTGTGCAGAACTGGTTCAAGCGTATCAATCAGTACGGCGAATCCATCGGTGTAAAAATCGAGCATTACGTAATTTCGAGCGGTGTAAAGGACATTATAGACGGTTCGGCAATCAAGGACGAGTTCAAAAAAGTATTCGCGTGCCAGTATTATTTCGACGAGAATGGCGAGGCGGTTTGGCCGAGCATTGCCATCAACTATACGCAAAAAACGCAGTATATTTTCCGTATTTCCAAGGGAATTTACGACGAAACGGACAGTAAAAAGGTCAATGAAAAGATGAGTGACCGCGTCGTTGCGTACAAGAATATGGTATATTTCGGGGACGGGATTACGGACGTGCCGTGTATGACGTTTGTGAAAAAGCAGGGCGGAACGTCGATTGCGTTGTACCAGCGCGGCAAAAAGGACAAGGTAACCAACTTGCTTTTGGATAACCGCGTCAATTATATTTGCCCTGCGGATTACCAGGAAGGGAGCGAGTTGGATTCGTTGGTGAAATGCATCATACAAGAAATGCAGTTATCCCACGTGCTTTCCCTGAAACAAAAACAACAGCGCACGCGTGAATCTAAAAAAGTGGAACAGAAAAACTAAAAACAAAAAAAGAGCCCCTTATCCAAGCACGGATAAGGGGTTTTTCGTTATAATTCTATCGCCAACCCAACGAGGGCTTGCAGCAAAAGGGAACAAACAAGCGGCAACAGCAACGCAAGAAATCCGTTCTTGGTCTTTGCTTTGGGGTCGCAAATAAGAGTGGCGAGGGTACTGACGGTAAAAAGGCAGCCCTCGATAACGAGGAACAGCGTCATGCTATACCAAAGAATGAAATGTTGGATAAAATAGACAAGAAAAGCCACCGCGCTGACAGTTAAAAGGAAAATATTTTCTTTTTTAACCGTCCAAAAAGGCAACGCACTGTCCGTTTTTTCCGATGCCGAGGGTTTCATTGTTTGGTTTGTGGGTGTGTTGTTGTCAAGGCTTTTGTTTTGGGGTTCGGAGTGCGTGGCTTGGGGCTGTGCGCCCGTGATTAAGAACGTAAGGTCCACGCAAAACAACTCGGCAAGAATGGTCAAATCCTCTAAGCTTGGTTGACAGACGTTTTGTTCCCATTTGGAAACGGCTTGCCTGGACACGTGCAAATGCTTGGACAGACTTTCTTGCGAATACCCACGTTCCTTTCTTAAATTTTTGATGCGTTCCCCGACGGTCATGGCGTTCTCCTTGCGGCTTGTGTGTTTTGTATTTCTATTATATATAAAACCCAACAAAAAAGCAACCCTTGCAGAGGTTGCCGTTTGTAGAAATTTTGTTGCGTGTGGTGGATAGGGGTTATTCCCAATCGGTGACGGTCAGAAGAACGCACCCAAGCCCTAAAAAATCTTCTGCATAAATAAAAGTTGAACAATACCGAATAAAGTCCTTATAAAAAAAGTAATGTTTCAAATGCGGCAGCCAGTTTTTCTGCGAGGGGAAAGCAGGCGTTTCCTTTTTCGCACTGGCGGCGAGAAAATCCTCTTTGCTGATGAGGGTGAGTTCCAAACTTTTTTTCGGCTGCACAGAGCCGTCGTGACAATATTCCTTATCCGCTTCTTGATACAAAGACAAGCTCCCTTTTTCGACGGAAAGCCTGCAAGCTTTCGGGAAAGAACTTTGAGAAACCTCGGATAATAAAAGGGAATAAAGCGTTTCCACGCAAGCGGAAAGGTCTTGTTTTTCATCGTCAAAAAGAGCTTTTAAAGCCTCGATTTCTGCCGTTTTGGTCTCGTTTTGCCAACCGAATTGATTACACAGCATAGTAGATACTCCTAAAAGGTGATATAGACAGTATATATCATTTTCGATTTCTTGTCAAGAGGGGGATAGGGTAAAAAAGAACAACCGCTCGCGGATTTCTGCGCGAGCGGTTTTGGGTTGGTTTTTTTTAGCAAAAATCTGCTTAGAATTTTGTTAAATTTTTGAGATTACGCCGTTTTCAAATCTAAACGATACATCGTTAGCAACGGTTATAACGTTTCCATCGCTTAACAAAAGCTTAAATCCGCTCTTAATCGTAATCGTAAAGCCGTCTGTAGGCATCCAGTCGTTCAAGACCATCATCTTAGCAAACGAGCCATTTGTTTCAATAGCTATCGGTGAATATTGTCCGCCAAACGACAACGGGTCCGTCGTACCTGTGTAAGAAGTTGTACCGTTTGCATTTTTGTTTATGATACTTCTTGCTGATTCGCCGTTAAAATACAGATATTCCATAATATCTATACCGTTATTCGTTGCAAAATTCGAACCGTGATCGTTCCAATAACCTTGTATCGAAGAATCTACTACAAGGTATTCGTGGAGATAACCATCGCCGCTCGAATTCTTGACTCTAAGAGTGAAGGTTACGCAATCCGTTGGATTGCCGCTTATCCAATCGTCACGTGTAATCGTTATCAAATCCGTTACGTCGATTTGGGGAGCATCAAGAACCTTTGTTAAAGTACCGTTTTCTAATTGATAGGAAATGTCTTCGCTTACGTATAAGCGGTTGCCATGCTCATCAATAATACTAAAGCCTGCCTTGATAGTAATTGAGAAGGAATCGCCCGCAAAGTCTTTCAGGACTCTTATGATAAGGCCGCTACTTGTGGTGGATTCTACGAATATAGGAGCGCATACGCCACCGTTTGCAAGCCAACCTGTTGTACCCGTATAGGTATGATCTATACCGTTTTGTTCGGAAAGAGATCTTGCATCTTGGCCGTTGACAAGGATATATTTCATAATATCCACGCCGTTATTATTTGCGATTAATGCTGCGGCGTAGCTTGCGTCCCAGGTTACGTTCCAAGCGTTACTTACGCTACTTGCGGTATTCAACCAAAGGTTAGTCCCATTTGTGTAGGTAATACCGAAGTAATGGTGGTCAGGTGTTGCTGAAGGATTCCAAGCTGTACGGTATTCTATGCCGAGTGAATAGTTCGCGTTCGTCAAGGTGTTGGTCGCAACTGCGGTTGCCGTTACGCTCAAGTCAGCGCCGTTTACCGTTGCCGTGTACGTAGTGGCGTTCACCTTCGTTGCGCCCGAAACATCCAAGAGGGTATAACCGTCATTTACTGCAATCGTAAACGTTACGGTCGTGCCGTTTTCAACCCACGCACTAAAGCCGTTTGCAACCGAACCAAGGCCTTCGGCGCTTGCCATCGTGTTAGCACCCGTATAGGTTACTTTATAAAGTTTTTCAACCGAAATCGTAATCGTTGTATAAGCCGTTACGTTGCTTACCGTATACGTGCCGTCGCCGTTATTCGTCGCGCCCGAAACGCCCGAAATCTTATAGCCTTCGCTTGCTGCTACCGAGAAGGTAAGCGAGCCGCCGTTTGCAACAGCCTTAATTTCACCGTTTGCGATTTCGCCGCCGTCTACAACTGCGCCCTCGGGAATGGTAAAGGTTACGTGATGACCGACTACGGTTTGTACCTTAATCGTATTCGACTGTTCTACCGTAAACGTATACGTATTGCTTGCATTCAAAGACAATTCGTTGTTGTTCACGATTACTGCGGAAATAAGGTAGTCCCCGGTAGGAGCAACGTTCAAGGTGTACGTTTCGCCTACTGCAAACATACCGCTACCGGTGATGGTTGCATTATCCGCCGTTGCGCTTACCGTAACGCCGCCGCGCACACGCGACCAAGTAGGCTTTCCATCAGTATTGGGTTTTGCAGCATAAATCCATTCTATCTTTTCCGTGAACTTATATGCAACCTTGTTTGCGCTCCAAATCGTCGTACCTGCTTCGATGACTACTTTATCGCCGAATGCAACGCTGCCGCTATAGCCACCAAAGGAAAGCCACGTAGAGTTTACATCCCAACGTTGATATCTAAGGTGCGAAAGGGATTTACCATTGAAGGTAATGCTGCCCGTACCGATTCTCAATTCGTCAAACGCACCGCCGTCATTCGTCGTATAGCCAGCCACAGGAGCCGTGAAGTACATACGAGTTTCGGTAGCACCTTCGTTATGCGCACGGTCTCCGAAGTTTGCCGAGGACAACGTGCCCATCGTGCTTTCATCATAATTCTGAACCCAGAAGTTACCGTTATAGTAGTACGTGATTTCTTCCGTAACGGTGTAGTACTCCGTACCCAACCAGAAACGCGTACCTGCCGCAATCGTAACCACGTCGCCAACCGCAAATTTACCTTCGCCGCAAAGACCGAGGATTTGATAGTTACCGCCTTCGGGGTTTGCCTGACCGTGATATCTTACCGTTTCAATTTCGGTCACCGTGCTATCTTTCGACGTGCAATAGATAGCGAAAGGAGCGCTATCTAACATTTTTTCCATCGTAAGCATGTTTACTTTTTCTTGACCGAACCAATGCGTTGTCGTATTGATACGGATTTCATCTGCAAGCGCACCATAGTCGTTAGTTTCCGCAACCGAGCCTTCTGCCGCAAACTCGCTCGCGGCAAGTTTTGCCTTTTCCTTGCCGACAAGCCAGTCGCCCAAAGCATAGTCCCAGTTATCAAATTTACCGTTTGTCAAGAAATAGCCGTACATTTGGTCTTTGAAGATATAATAACCGCCGTTCTGTTTTACGATAGTGCCAGGCGCGGCAATCAATTCGTCGCCGTTATGCCAACCGAACACTTTGTTTGCGTATTCACCCACGCCAATCAATTCCAAAATCTTGTGTTCGCCTTCATTCCAGTAATATCTACCGCCGGAAACGGGGATTATCTTGTTTTCGTCCTGACCGCATTTGATATATACAGGGTAAGGATATTCCGTTGTGTCTGAATCGGGACCGAACTCAAACGTGAATTCGCCGTTGATTAAAACGTCTTCATGGAATTCTACACGAATGGTGAATTCGTCGGGTTTACCTTGGTTACCGGAAGAGTCTTCCGAACAGTTGGTCAACGATTTGACATCGGAGTTATACAAATCGCCAAGGTACATGCCGTAATCTTCTACTTCGTCCGTCTTCGTGTAATCGATGGTGTAGTCTTCCGTCAATTTATACATAACGTTGTTTGCATAGAAAACGGAATTGCCGCTGATGATGATTTTATCACCGCTTTGAAGTTTGCTGGTATCCAGCGAGAAGAACAAGAGCATTTGCCATTCGCCGAGGCTGTTTGTTTCTTCCATCGTCCAAACGCCGCCAATCAAACCGGTGCTGTCGATAGTTTCGTCACCGCGTTTAAGCGAAACGTCTACCGCCTCAATATCCATTTTCGTTTTATCTGCAAACGCTTCTCTATGTAAGGTTGCGAAAACTTTTACGCCGTGATACGTGGAGGTTACTTCGTTCTCCGTTACCTCGAAATCGGTTTCCGTTGCAACACCCGTCAAAACAAACTCTTCCGAGGACGTCGTATGCAATTCAAGCGTACGGTTTTCCGTCCAGTCCATCGTTTCGGTGATGGTTACTTCTTCGCTGTTTTCCGTGTCGTACCAAGCGCCTTTTACGCCTTCGGTGGGAACTTCCTTAGGCGTGTCGCCCCACAAAACCTCTTCCGTCGTTTCCACGCCGTTTACATTATACGTGATACTGTAGGTGGGTACAAACTTTTTAATCAAGGGAGCGGCTTCGTCGTCAAGGTCCGCGTCATCCTCGTCCCAATAATTATAGCTTTCATCAATCGTATCGAGGTACGCTTGCTTTGCAACCCAGGTCAAGGAACGTTCCGCAATTTCCGTTTGGAAAATAACGTTATCGTTTGAGTCGCAGATAATCCCTCTAAACGAAAGATTGTCCGTGTACATGCTTGCGGGAATGTTATAAATATACGCAACCGATTCCCAGTTCTCATCTTCGTCCGAATGCCAATATCCCGACGTGTCAATTTTAAGGACTTTGGCTGTGTCTTTTGTGAGGTCGCCGCCGTTTAACAATCTCGTAGGAAGTACGAGGGTGTACGTCGTATATCCGTCCGCAATCTTATAAGCACCGTTAAGCTCGTCTTTGGTGTTTACGTCCAACAAAGGCGTGCCGGGTACAACTTCAAAGTTCGCGCCCGTTTCCACGTGAAAACGGATACCTTGTTTGTCCGTTTCCTTAAGCGTTATATCACCGGAATCGTCGGTTTTTCTTTGGAAAACACGAACCGAAGCGCCGTCTGTTTGGTACACGTTCGACGCAATAGTGCCATCCGCGCGAGCTTCTACGGACGCAGGGCTTGCCAAAAGCGCGCCTGCGCCGAGCATGAGAACCGCAAAACAGGTAGTAAGACAGATTTTCAGAATTTTCAAAACAGATTTCTTCATACTGTCACCTCACTGTCCCCAACCGTCAGGACCGCTGGGATATTCCGCACCGGCGTCGGGGTCGCTTGTTCTAACCACGTCTACTTCGGGGAAGAGCGTGATTGTCAGGTTTGGAGTTCCGTACGGAACGTGTACGTCGTCCAAAAGTTCAAAGTTCTTCACATTCATTTTACTATACCTCTCTATTAGTTAAATGTGTTATGAAGGAAATAGGGGGGCTTTCTGAACCAAAAATGAAATAATTTCATCAAATAGTCCCGATTTTCCCAAAAATTTGCTAAAAAGTCACCTAAGAATTTGTTTAGCGCATACACTCAATCGAAAAACTCGATTAGTGCGCGTTGTTTAGGGGTTTATTAATATATATTATTATATTATATATGGTCGCGCGCAGAAAATCAACTATTTATGGAGAAAAAAGTAAAAAATTTAAAAAAATTTTTTGTTAAAAAATTAATCAATATCTTAACCGAGGTAATTCTAAGGTATATTTTTTGGGAAAATTTGCCGTGAAAGAAAGGAAAGGATATATGTATAAGCAAGCAAAGAAAGAGGAATCAGGGGACGCGGATTTGTTCTAAAATGAGTAAAATGGGCATACCAGGTACGCGATGAAATAAGAATTTACGGAAATCAATACAAAACCCCGACGCTTCAACGAAGTTTCGGGGTTTTGTGGTGCTCGTGGCCGGACTTGCGCTTTTAGCAGCGCGCCCCGCTCGGCAATTATTAATTGCCGACTTTGCCCAATAAAGACACGGTTATCGAAATTCCGTAAGGCAAAGCGCTTTGCTCTCGCAAAACGGCTCCACCCTCAAGTCCGCCCAAATGACGGAAATCAATACAAAACCCCGACTCTTCAACGAAGTTTCGGGGTTTTGTGGTGCTCGTGGCCGGACTTGAACCGGCACGGTATCTCTACCGAGGGATTTTAAGGCAGATGTGCTGTGAAATTCACAAAATCAAAAATTTTTCAAAAAGTGCGAAAACGGGGCATTTTCGCACGAAAAACATATAAAAAAGCCCTAAAATTGAAATTTTTACAAAAATGTAACTTTTGCTCTTTTTCTTGTACTTTTGATAACTTCCCAGATTTTCCCAACGTTTTCCGCCGTTTTAGGCTTTTGCGTGAAAACCGTGAATCCCTTGAAAAACCTGACGAAAATCGGGGTTTTCATAGCATTGGGAACTTTTTGGGAACTTCACAAAATCCTTTGCGTCTAAAAAACGGAAGGATTTTTTCGTATAACGTATTTTTCGTGTTTTTACACACTTCCCAAAAAATTCATAACGGAATCATTGATGTTTAAGACGCGGTTATTATAACTGCGCCTTTGCTGTAAAAAAAGGGATTGCGTTTGCAATCCCGAAAAAATTATAATTCAAGGCTGTTTTCTTTGAGAAGAAAATCTAAAACGTTCATAATAACGTAACCTTTTTCATTTCTCCAAAGTTTTGTCCTGTCTTGCGTAATAATGATTTTTTTAAACGAGTCGTCTATACGGTCAAGTGACGCTTGCTCTTGTGCCATTTTTTCGGCATTAGGAATAGAGAAGGCAGATTGAATGTAATAGCGTTGATTGCCTTTGTTGCATACAAAATCTACTTCCAAATGTTTGGTTTCGCGTTTATCGTTCTCAGTTCTAACAACGTGTTCTATTATGCCAACGTCAACGTTAAAACCACGCATAACAAGTTCGTTATAGATTATGTTTTCCATGATATGGGTTTGTTCTTGTTGACGGAAATTAATCCTTGCGTTACGAAGTCCAATATCGCTGAAATAATACTTAAACGGCGAGTTAATATATTTCCTACCTTTAATATCATATCTTGCAGTTTTTCGTATTAAGAACGAATCTAAGAGATATTCAATATAAGTGGATACGGTTTTATCGCTTACGTTCATGCCGTTAGAGACAAAAGTTTTTGCAATTTTGGTTGGATTATTTAACGAACCGATAGAGGAGGCTAAAACATCTATCAAGGTGTCAATTGCGACGTTGCCACGTAGACGGTTTTTTTCGATAATATCTTTGATATAAGTGTTCTTAAATAAATTGTTGAGATATTCGGCTTTTTCTTCGTCGGTTTCCATAGTCAAAAGCATAGGCATACCGCCGTAGGTAGAGTATTCGTCCCAAGCGTCGTATTTATCGCCGTGTTTGTAGGCGGAATAAAACTCCGCGAAAGAAAGGGGATTGACGTGAACAACGTCGCCCCGACCACGGAATTCGGTTGCTATATCCGACGATAAAAATTTGGAATTGCTACCCGTAATATATACGTCAACGTTTTTTAACCGAAGTAAACCGTTTAAAATTCCGTAAAGGCGAATAGGTTCTTTTGATTTTATTTCTTTATCGGAAATGGCGAATTGTACTTCGTCTAAAAGGAAATAAAAATTATCGGTTTCATTGGCTATTTTAGAGTATAAAAAAGCCGAAAGTTTATCGGGATCACGATATTCTCGATTGCGGTCATCGTCAAGAGCAAGTTTAATAATTTGCTCTTGTTTAATGCCTTCGCTAAGTAGATAATCATAGTAAAGGTTGTTAAGAAGATAGCTTTTGCCTGCGCGACGAAGCCCCGTTATAATTTTTATGCTACCGTTATTTTTTTTGCGAATAAGCTTATTGAGATATAAATCACGCTTGATAACCAATTCGTTCATAAAAAGCTCCTTATTTCGGGTAATTTGGTTTTGTCAACTTTTTCCGTAATAAGTATACTATATTTTAGCGAATGTGTCAAGAAAAATTTGGCGCATATTACGAAAAAATGAAGCTTGTCAATGTTTTCCGTAATAATATTGACGAAAATTTTTCGTGTATTTACACACTTCCCAAAGAAACGACGGAGAAATTAAAGGTATTTAGGACGTGGTTTTTAACTGTATCTGTTATTTGTATATAGCAGTTAAAAAAAGTGTAAAGATAAATTTTTAAGAAAAATATTGCGTGGTAAGAATATTTTTAAGAAAATATGTCAAATATAACATAAAAACAATTGCTAAAACCGATATTTTATTGTATAAT
>JAZQGK010000140.1:0-8898 GCA_045539975.1 Candidatus Scatosoma sp.
ATCAATACATCCATATAACTACCTCCTGTTATTACCTTTTGTGTTTTTAATTTCTGAAACTCGATTTAAAATCTTTTCCGCGGACTTCAGATTATTTGCATATTTCTTACGAAATTCCTGTGGGGTATTCCCCGTCACGTCTTTGAAAAATTTGATATAGGAATACGCCGATTTGAAACCGACAAAATTCGCTATCTTGGTGATGGAATCCCGCCGATGCATCAAATTGTAGAAAGATAACGTGACTCTTTTTCTTTTTTGATATTGAATCGGGCTGTACCCCATATATTTTTTAAACTGCCGCATCAAATGTTGCTTGGATACGAAGGCAAGTTCCGACAGCTGTTCCAACGTAATATCTTCACGTACGTTGGCGTCTATGTAAGCCCTTACAATTTCCACAGGTGAAGTCTTTGTTTTGGATACAGGCTCTAACTGCACTTTATTGCTGGAAAAGGCAACCAACCCGTCTCTCCACAAATTTGGTGAACATAAAAATACGATAATCAGTTGCAAGTACGAAGAAATGATTTCGTTGCTAAATTCGCAATCGGTTGACAGCGCTTCATACATCTTATCCAGCCATCCGAATATTTCCGCCCCGTTCTTGTCCAAGCGTATTTTACAGTCTCTTGCCGTCGTAGGAAAATGCAAGGAAGTAACCCCTAAGCAATAATACGAAAGTTCTCTCTCCCCTACTTCAATGTGAGGTAAGCTTGCATTAATGACAAGCACGTCCCCTTCGGCAATAGGAATTTCTTCTCCGCTGACGAACATTTTCCCCGTACCGTTCGTTATAAAGAACAATTCGCAAAAGGTATGTTCATGTTGACAGAGATCGTCGTTGGATAAATATTCCTTGCGAGCTCGGAAAATATGGCTCATTTGCAAAAGCTTGTATTTCTTGCCGTTCAGCCGATTTTCAATATCGCACAAATACAACCCTTCTTCTTTTAATTCTCGTCTCATCGATCCCCCTATCCCTTTACGTAAAATTAGCGCAACTTTGTCTTATCAAGCTGTATGCGGAAGGTGATTTTTCCCGTCTTGGGTGCACGATATTCCTCTCGCAATTCCGGTCCGCAGGACGCCGTCCCAACGCCGCTCATCGCTGCGTCAATATTCACGTATACGCCGTCGCTGATTGGAAGTTCGAAATCGTGTGCCGCCGATTTAATCTGCCCCGTCGAATAAGGTAAAACGCTAAACGAGAAGGCTCTGTCCGCCGTAATCGTCCACCCGTTTTTAAGGGACAATCTCGTCGCCCCATAATGGCTGCCCGTTTCTTGGGGTTTTACCCAAGGAAAATATTCTTTTTTTGCCGTTGAACGATACGTTCCGTAATCGCTTGCGCGATGTTTATCTATGTAACTTTCATAAGGCCCGTAGCCTGCGTATTCAAAGAAGTTTTGATATTTAGGTAAGGCGAATTCAAAACCGATTCGGGGTAAATAAGAAACAAAGTCCGCCACTTTATAGGCAAAGGTAACGTCTACCCCATCATTAAAAAATGCGTATTCAATTTCGTATTCAAGGATAGGCGCAAGACAGTTTTTCACCATAGCTCCAACCAACTTTACGCGATTATCCGTTGTTTCCTTTTGATATACGACCTGTTTGGCGTTCTCGTACCCGCGCCAGTTTGATAAAAATCTATCGTTATCAATATAAGCGCGTTCGATATTGATACCCATTCCCTTTTTTAAACGAACGCCGCCGAGAGAACACAGCCGTCCCCTTTCGTCTATCTGGTAAGAAATCGGGTTGTCCGCCGCAACGCTTTCCAGCGATTTGGGACTTTCAACAAAGTCTTGACGGGGTTTATTTGCGTAAACCGCTTTCAATTCTCGAAGGTTGCTCTTGATTTTTCTATCAGGGGAAACCAAACCGTCTACGCAGAAGTTGCCGTCGTGTTCCGCTTCACCAAAATCGCCGCCATATAAAAAGCCCTTTTTCGTTTGGATTGCGTGATCGCTCCATTCCCAAACAAAGCCGCCCATAAATCGGTCGTTCGTATAGATAATATCCCAATAATCTTGTAAATCGCCGCAACTATTCCCCATTGCATGAGAATATTCGCAAAGCAGATAAGGTCTTGTTTCTTTTTCATCCGCAAGATATTCGTCGAAGAACGCAAGCGGCGCATACATACGGCTGACAATATCAATGCGTTTCGTATAATATTCCGTCTTATCCACCATTTCCCAAATATTTTCGTAATGGATCGGACGGCTGTCGTGCGATTTGAGATAATCAGCGCCGTCATAGAACATTTTCCCGTAATTGCTTTCATTCCCAAGCGACCACATCACGACGCAGGTACGGTTTTTATCCCGTTCGTAAAGAGTAATTTCTCTATCCGTAACCCCTTGATCGAAGATTCCGTTGTTGGCAAACTCCTGCCAAATATCGAACTTATACCCAGTTTGATAAGTCGTTGCCCCATGCGTTTCTACGTCCGCTTCGTCCATAACGTAAAATCCATACGTGTCGCACAAATCGTAAAATTCTGGCATATCGGGGTAGTGGGCAGTACGGATTGCGTTCACGTTTGCCCATTTCATAAGCTTTAAATCGCGAACGGTATCTTCTACCGTCACGGTCGCCCCCGTTTTTGGATTGTTCTCGTGATAATTTACCCCTTTAAGCTTTATATGTTTCCCATTGATTTTATAAACGCCATCTACAATTTCGGAGGTTCTAATCCCCACCCTTTGCAAAATCTTTTCACCGTTTGCCGATAAAACCACGTTGTATAAATAAGGAGTTTCCGCCGTCCAAAGTTTTGCGTTTTGAATAACAAAACGCGCGGTCTGATTGGGCTCTACCGTTTTACTTTCCCTGTCGCAACAAACCAACATTTTCACACCGCTGTCGTTGCGAATGGTAATCACCCCGTCATCCCCACAAATTCCCGTCTGTATCTTGAAATCAGTAATATGATTTATAGGACGTTTCAATAAATACACACTACGGAAAATGCCCGTATAACGGAATTTGTCTTGACATTCTAAATACGAAGACGCACACCATTTCAAAACGATTACGTCCAGCGTATTTTTACCATCTTTTATATAGGGCGTCACGTCAAACTCACTCGTCGCGTGGGAAATTTGACTGTACCCTACGAACGTGCCGTTTACATACACGTAAAACCCACTGTCCACCCCTTCAAAATTCAAATAGAACTTCCAGTCGGTATTTGCAATTTCAAAGGTCTTTCTGTAATGATACGTTGGATTTTCACTCGGCACAAACGGCGGTCTAACGGGAAAAGGATATCTCGTATTTATGTACTGGATTTGGTCGTACCCAAACAGCTGTATGCAAGAAGGAACGAGGATCTTTTCCGTCAGCCTTTCCCCTAAGGAAACCGTTTCTATGTTTTTGTGTTCCTTAATCCACCATTCGCCGTCTAAAGAGATAAATCGGTCGCTCGATTTTCTGTCTATGATTTTATTTTGATAGACAAACTTTTTATCTTGCGGAAAAGGAATATAATAACTTCTCGGTTTTTCCACGCCGATCCTATTTAATTTTTCATATTCTTTTTTATGTTTCATGCCAATCACCGCTTTGCATACTTGTGTATTTTTGCAGTATAATTATAGCATAATTATAGGCTATAAAACAATATTAATTGTGAACATCTTATATCGAAAAAGTATACCAAATCTTGGGTAATCAAGGTAAACGGATTATAATCAAGGATTGACGTTTGTTTTACCCTCTACAATTTTTCGTCGCCTGAAGCCATTGTAACGCCTGCTTGTTCGTGGCGTAAAAAATATCCCTTTTCCCACTAAGCATTTTGCACAATTTTTCCACGCGTTCCCACGACATATCGTCCAAAATATCAAACTCGTGTGCGTGTCCCCATACGTAGAATATCTGTGGCGTATCCGTTTCCAAGGCAAGAAATTTCTCCGCAAGCTCAAAAGTCTTGTCTCCTTCGCGAGCGTACACCGTCGGATGCCAACGATAGGGATTTTCAGGCGGGTTAAACACCCCGTTCGAATTGATTGTACGAGCGTATTCTACCCCCGTATTTTTCTGTAAAATTGCCGCTACTCTATCATCGTTATTGACGCCGCCACAGGGATATGCCATCCCCGTCACTTCATACCCCACCAAGCGAGAAAGCTGTTTTCTGTCTTCTTCTACTTGATAAATAATCCTTTCTTCCTCTTCCCCCGTTAAATTGGGATGCGTCAACGTATGCACGGCCACTTCATGTCCAGCATATATCTCTTGGACTTCACTTGGAAACACCTTTGAGTTGTCTAAAAACTTCCCGTTGACCTCCCTCCCTCCTTTCAAACCAAGAAAAGAAGAATTGAGATTAAATGTACCTTTTAAGCCGTATTTATTAAAAATTTCAATCAGACGTTTATCCTGCCGCACTCCATCGTCAAAACTAAACGTTATACACTTTTTCTTCATTTTTACACACTTTTTTCACGCTCTATCATAGCGTTTAAATTCTCAATACACCAAAGATTATACGGTTGCCATTCTCTACCGTCTACGTAGGCGTACTTGTTGCCAGCTTTTAACAGCGCCGCCTTGCTTTCCGTCTTATTATGCTGCATATGGTTCCCAAGGAAAATATCAACCTTTTCCTCATTCAAACGCAACATCGATTTTACAAAATCTTCACGTAACGAATAAGGCAAACTGTATTTATCCAGAAAGTCCTTACACATTGTATTGATGCCCATACCGCCGTGCAAACCCGCACGAAAAGTTTCCTTTCCGTCCGTGACGTCGAAGAAGAAGGACATCGCCCCAGGCGTGTGCCCAGGCGTTGCTACCGCCCGAACCGTTGTTTTCCCAAGAGTAATTTCGTCCCCGTCATGGAGTAGAATGTCGGGTTCAAACGTTTCTTTAAATACCATACCTAACTCTTTGGCATAGGACAGATCCAACTGCCCATTGGCATACTCTCTGTCCTCTGCACCGAGCGCGATCTTCGCGCCTGTCAAATCACGCAAAGCTTTTGCTCCACCCAAATGATCAATATGTCCATGCGTTAAGAATATGTATTTCACATCCGCGAGCTTTAAGCCCATTCGGTACATGTTATCAATCACTACGTATAAAGAATGCTGATAACCAGTATCAAACACGATAAGCCCTTCACCCGTATCAACCACGTGCGTAGAAGCAGGCTTTGTACCCACGAAATATAAGTTCCCGAACATGTTTACTGGGGGAAATAAATCTTTTTTTTGCACCATCTTACAACCCTACCACTTTTTCATCAAATATTATCGCTTTCAAATTTCTCGTCCACTTTATTAAGTAAACGTTTCACGCCGAGCACGTTTTCTGCGAGAATTTCCCCTTCACCGCCGTATCCCTTTACAAGAGCGTCCGTTACGTTTTCAAAACCCGTATCTTCTACATCAATCAACGCAAAATTCCCCGAACGAATCGCGCAATCCGTCTGCGTCGAAAATTGAATATCACAATTTTTAACACGTAAAGTCAACGGCGTTTCCGCGCTGCCGTATGCATTGAACGGCAAGGTGATACCGCTCGCCCGTATATTGTCAAAGGTGATTTCCACCAAGGGTTTATTCTTTTGCCAAGTGTGCGTCCCCGTAAAGTCAAAATGCAAGAAACGCGCGCAATTTTCCACTTTACAATTCCGTACGACTATATTCCTCGGAAGCCGGCGAACGTTGAGTGAAAAGTCCGAATAATAGGTGAACAACGCCAACATTTTTCCACCGTTTACGCGAGGGGAAGGTTTTCCTGCAATTTTGTCCGCCAAAGACATAGCGCCACGGAACACGTACTGTGCGGGGCCGTAAAAATGACAGTTTTCCACCAAGACATCAGCACCGCCAAAACGCATACCGCTACATGCAGAGTTCAATATACAGTTCCTTACGACGACGTTGTAATTATCAAAGCCAGCAACACAATCGTCGCCCGTATAAAATTCGCAATTTTCTATCGTGTAATTATCACAAGAAGAATTGTGAATACCGTCGTGTCCGCCTTGTACCACAATGTTTTGATAGGTGATATTTTGCGATTGATATCCTATGTGCGCCCAGTTGCCCGTATTGCGAATTATATACCCTTTAAAGCGGATATTTTTGGAATGATGATAAGCAATTCCGTGCGGACCGCGATACCGTTCTTCCCCCAACTCATCATAAGGATCCGAACCGTCGATAACCGCCCCTTTTTCGGCAATAATCGCAACGTCGTGCGCATCGAGAATACGAATCAACGCATTGTTCCAACGACTACCCGCTTTCGTCATATGATCAAAGGTTTTTCTCACGTGCGGTGGCGTCCAAAGAACATCCGTTTTGTACTCTTCACCCACGGGCTCAACCACATCGTTTGCCAAAATATTGTACGCTCCAATGTCACGTACGCCTTTCAAATTTACCCCTTCTTTCAAATACAGGGTACAGTTCGAACGTAAACGAATACCGCCTATTTCGTAAGTCCCCTTTTCAAGAACAATCGTACCGCCGCCACTCAAAAAGCATTCGTCAATCGCTTTTTGAATCGCAGCCGTCATATTCTCCTTTGCGGCACTCAAAATCACTTCCATATTCAACACCTCAATCCTTTAACAGCGCGTCCTTGTTTGTTTCAAACAGCAAGCCTTTCACGGATGAGAGCTTTTTGCATATCTCTTCAAAAGCTTCCCACGACATATCCACGCCAAGCTGATAGGTATGTCCCCAAATATATAGTACTTGCTTTTGATCGCTTTCGCTTCCCAAAAAACGATCGATAATAGCAGGCAGCTCGGGGCTGGTAAAACAACAGGAGGATTTTAACTGCAATAAATCCTCTTGCGGAGTAAATTCAGGCGTAACTTTCGTCGTCCGCGCGTATTTGATACCGCAACGCTTTATAATCTCCAACACTCGTTCATCGTACGTTCCGTAAGGGTATGCCATACCGACGACTTCCTCGCCGTACCAATCCTCAAGATTGCATTTATCCCCATAGATTTCGTTGTAAATTCTCTCTTCGTCCAGTTTTTCCAAAAACGGATGAGTAAGCGTATGTACGGCGACTTCGTGCCCCTTGTACAAATCTAGCATATCCGCTTTGTTCATGTGGATAACGTCTACCCCTTTATACACCCAACGACACTTTTCATTCGCTAAACCCGTATTTAAGTTAAAGGTGCACTTCAAGCCGTATTTGTTGAGCAATTCCACAAAAGGAGCATCTTGTTTCACGCCGTCATCAAAACTAAACGTTACCGATTTTTTTGCCATAGTTTTACCTCCATCCAAGTTACAAGTTAAGATTACTAAATCGCCACGCCTAAAACCGCGTTCATAAACAAGTACATCAGCGGTAATGTCACGATGGAGCATATCGTGGATAACACAACACCGATCGAAGCAAAATCGCTATCTTTCCCAAACTGCACCGCCATCATCGCACCGCTGGTTGCGCTGGGCATGGACAGTAAGAAAAACACCGTGTACTTAATGGCGCTGTCGATCGGTAAATACGCCACGACAAACATTGTAATCAGCGACATGACAATTAATTTCACCACGGTAGCGATATACGCCCATTTATCCGTCAACAATTGTTTCCAATCGATGTTCGCCAAGCGAATACCAATGACAAACATTGAAAGCGGCGTTACCATATTCGACAGAAACTGCAACGACGTCATTAACTTTGTGACAAGTTTATGTCCTACCGTTCCCACTACTGTAAGTTCCAAAAGCGGTTTTTGAAGAGTAAGGAACACAACCAAACTAATAATCACCGCAAGAATAACAGGGTTCAATAACACTTTCTTTGCCGTAATCTGCTTTTTGTCTTTTGTGATAATATATACGCCAAACGTCCAATTTAAAATATTAAATATCGCAAGTACAACCGCGCAATATACAACCAATTCCGCCTGTAACGCACTATCGGTAAACAGCGATTGCAAAAACGGTAGACCCATAAATCCACAGTTGGAAAAGACGCTCATGTATTTAACGAGTTTCACCTTATCGTCATCTTGCCACTTGATAAACAAGAATTTGACCAACACAAACATCAACAAATGTGCCGCGATTGCAATCCCCGCAACCAATAACATATTCACGGCAATATCCGTACTAAATGCACAGCCTTGGAAACTGGTAAAAATCAAAATCGGTTGACATCCGTATAAAACGATTACGGACAATGTTTCACTGGCTTTTTGAGGAAACATTTTTGTCTTTGCAAAAATAAATCCCGGCACCGCCAGCAACAATAAAAATATAACCGTAATAAAAACGTCAAAAAAGCTAATCATTCTCTTTGACCTCTACCATTGATAGCACAGCTGTTCTGCAATATGTTTATTCAATGCATATGTTCTTGCACCAGTATGCATGCATTTGTAGGCGGCGACTTTGCTAGCAAAATTACAACATTCCGCCACCGTTTTCCCATCGCAATACGCCGCAACAAAAGCACCGTGGAAGGTATCTCCAGCACCATTGGTATCCACTGCTTTTACCTTTACGCTGTCATAATGTACTGCCCTGCCGTTTTCCCAATAATATCCACCTTTACTTCCGTCTGTGACGACAAGAATTTCAGGTGCATATTTCTCGTTCAACGCGGACATGGCTGCCTCAATTTGCGTTTCCTTTGTTAAACCAAGCGCAAATTCTGCCGAAGGAATAAGAATATCCACATATGGTAAAAGCCTTTCAATGCCTGCATATAAACCACCTGCATCTAAGCTGACTTTCACGCCCTTTTGCTTGGCATACTTCGCTGCGGTAATCGCACATTCTAAATAATTTCCGTCCAAATGCAAAACGTCCGCGCCATCGATTGCCGACAGTTGTACGTTTTTCGGGTCATCCGTCACCGTCCCCCTATCGAACACACACGTACGGCTAGCAT
>JAZQGK010000141.1:0-1644 GCA_045539975.1 Candidatus Scatosoma sp.
GATATGGCAGTAACCGTGTTGGAAGGCGCGATTGTTCCCGGTTATGGCTACTTACAGCACACGGATCACGTTGTATATCGTGCTGGCTGCGATTACGTATCTACCCTTTCGGGCAAGCCTTACGGCATTGAGTCCGTGGCAAAAACGACAGTGGAGAGCGTGAAGTACGTGCAAGGCTACGACGGTATCTGCGGATACTTCGGCGTATCCTTTATTGGTGACGATTACTTGGGTAACGGTTCGCAGTTGGAAGTTAATGCAAATTATAATTTTGACCACAAGTTTTCTGACCTCGTGTTGGTAAACGGCGAAGCTGGTAAAGTAGGCTATTACGGCTTGTTTAACTTGGGTGCAAACGGCGCAGGGTACTATGCATTCAAAATCATGGTAGCGGAAGAAGATATCGTATACATTACGATTCCCGCAGGCGCAATATTCCCCACGCGCGCAATGACCGATTTGTACACGGTAAACGGTAACCCCGTTTATATCATGTACGAAGTGGCGGAAACGGTTATTCTTTACAAGACGGAAAACGGTTACGTTTCCTACGTGGATGCGGCACTTGCAGAAATTGAAAACTATAAAGTAGGCATATTCCGTGAAGCGGAAGAAGCGCAAAGAGCGGAAATCGTTGCAAAAGCGGTTGAAACCATTCGCGCGGCAACGGATAACGAAGCGATTGACGCAGCAGTTGCGGAAGCAAAGGCAGCGATTGACCAGCTTAAAACGGCAGGTCAGTACGCAGACGAAGAAAATGCAGCACTTTTAGAAGCGAAGAATAAGGCGCTTGCGGACTTGGAAAGCTATAAGGCTGACGGAGCATATTTTGAAGAGCAAATCGCGCAGCGTATAGCAATTATCAATGCAGCGAAAGAAGCGATGAGTGGCGTAGCGGAAGAAAGCGGTATCGCGGCTGTGATTGACGAAGCAAAAGCAGCGATTGACGAGCTTCCCATTAAGACCGACACGGTAACGTCGGCGAAAGCAGAGCTTGACAGCTATAAGGCGGAGCCCGGTTATTTCCGTGACGAACAGGCAGCGCAAAGAGCAGCAATCGTTTTGAATGCAAAGGCAGCGATTGATAATGCAACGACGCACACGGCGGTAAGCGAAGCATTGGCGAATGCGAAAGCGGCAATCGACGCATTGTTGACGGCTTCGGAATACTACACCGCGAAAGATGTGGCGATGTTGGCGCGTATCGGCGGTTGGTACGGCAACGGTAACTTCACTTTGAAGATTACGTTGGGTTATGCAGACTGGACGAATGCCGACGCAGGTGAAAAGTCTTACGATGGCAACCTTTCAGAGCTTTTGAATAAGCTTGGCTTCTTCGACCATATCTTGGTCGGTGACAAGACGTTGGCGCAGTGGGGCTGTACGGCTTGCTACGACAACAATTATGAATTGAACACGGGCGAACCCGATAGCGTTTTCTTGTTCCATCTCGCAATGGGTAAAGAAAACATGGATATTGCAACGGCAGCAGGCATTTGTGCGGATATGGCAGTAACCGTGTTGGAAGGCGCGATTGTTCCCGGTTATGGCTACTTACAGCACACGGATCACGTTGTATATCGTGCTGGCTGCGATTACGTATCTACCCTTTCGGGCAAGCCTTACGGCATTGAGTCCGTGGCA
>JAZQGK010000142.1:0-6027 GCA_045539975.1 Candidatus Scatosoma sp.
GGGGTTTCCTATCATACGGCGGAAGAATGTTATTATCCTGTTATTCAATACGTGGAAGGGCACGTAGACGCAGCTACTTTTGACGCGATGGAAGGCGTGGAAGAAGTAGCTTGTAAGAAAACTTCCACCAAGTTGGACTGGAAAAATGCGGCAGTATTAGAATTGAACCCTGAAACGGAATATACCGTGCGCATTGGCGACAGAGGCTCTAGACTGTACGGTGACGTTTATCATTTTACCACCAACGCGGAAGAAAAGGAAGAAACGAAGTTTCTCTTTATGGCAAACAGCAAGCAAACTACTTCTGGTTACGAAGAAGGGAGCACTGCTTTTGCTAAGACGTTGGACGTTGCGACGGACTATTTTACGGCGGAAGATATGGACTTCCTTGTACACGGCGGGGATTATACGTCCAGCGGTATGATGCCGAAATACTGGGCAGGTATGCTTGACGGGTATAAAGAATATGCGTTCGATATGCCGATGGTTCCCGTGGCAGGGGAAATGGAATATTATACAAACACCAACAAAACGACCAACGTTTTTGAAAATATGTTCCATATTGACGCGCCTTCGCAAACAACAACGCACGGTCTGTATTATTCGTTCAACTTAGGTCCTGTTCACGTCAGCGTTTTGAACTCCAACGACTGCGTTGACAAACACGACAGTCAGCAAAATACGGCAGGCGGTTTGATTACGGGTACGGGAAGCCTGGTCGATCAGCAATTAAACTGGTTGACGGACGATTTGGATTATACGCGCAACGTAAATTCTTATATTAAGTGGAATATCGTCGTTATGCACGAGAGCTTATTATTACCTGCCTATGCAAATACGGACGATCAATCCTTAAGGGCAAATCACGCGATGTCTTTGCGCGAACAGTTGATGAGCGTATTGACCGAACAAAAAGTGGATCTTGTACTCAGCGCGCAGGATGGCGAAAGCTTTACCACCAATCCTTTGGTATATGACGCGAACAATGCGATTGCCATTCAGCCGATTGCAGGGCAAAAGGCGGGCGAAACCGTTTACGAGCAATGGATTAAAACGGTAGAAACACCGTCTGCGAATAAGGAGTATAACGGTTTTAACGTGTTGTCCTTCGACGAATATCAATCGGGGGAAATGGGGACGGTATTCCATCAGGTCGGCGCAATCGGGCTTGGTAAAACCGACAATTTCCAATATTCGCAAATGGCGGACAATCTTGTTAAGTACGGCAACATTTATAATCACTTGGTTTCTGGGATTCAAAACGGAAAAGAACTTTCGATGTTCTCGTGTATTGAACTTAACGAAACCACGTTGACGTTGCGTACGTACGGTGTAGCTATGAATGAGCAGTACGCTTCGCTCAACGAGCTGCCCTACTTTGGCGGTATACAGTTAAAAAAATAATATTGTAAGGAAAATAGGATATGAACTTTGATATCTTTGCAAAAAAGTGCAGGGCGCTAATCCCTGAAGGTATTACTCTTTTAGAGCATGATGGGGCGTTGCCTTTTCATGATGGTGAAAAGGTAGCCCTGTTTGGCCGCGGGCAGTATGAATATTTAAAAAGCGGCTCTGGCTCTGGAGGTTCGGTTCCGTGCGCGTATGTTACCAATATCATAGACGAACTGAAAACACGTGTTTTTGTTGACGAGTTGGTGGATGAAAGCGTACGGGCGCATATTGCTGAAAATCCGTGCAATCAAGGAAACGGCTGGTACGTTCCGCCCTATCAAAAATCTTCCATTTTAGAGGAAGGATTTGTTAGAGAGGCGGCTGAACGCAACGAAAAAGCGGTGTATGTGTTAAATCGTGCTTACGGTGAAGAATTTGACAGCAAGCCTGAAAAGGGGTACTGGTACTTAACAGATGAGGAGGAACAGAATATTCAAGTTCTTTCCAAGTCTTTCAAACACCTTATCGTACTTATCAACAGCGGCAATCTTATGGATATGTCGTGGGTAAAAAAATATGGTGTAGGTACGGTGGCATACGTTTGGCAAGGCGGTCAGGAAGGGGGCGTTGGTACGGTTGACGCGCTTATGGGGGACGTACCTCCCAGCGGACGATTAGCGGACACGATTGCAAAGAATATCGAGGATTATCCTTGTGCTGACTGCTTCGGCGATGGTGTGGAAAATATCCACAAAGAAGATATTTACGTAGGATATCGTTATTTTGAAACGTTTGCCAAGGACAAAGTTTTATATCCTTTCGGGTATGGCTTAAACTATACGAAGTTTGAGCAAACGGTTATTTCGGCTGAAAAAACAGACGATAAAATCAAACTCTCCGTTCGTGTAAAAAATGTAGGCGAATATAGAGGCAAGGACGTTGTACAAGTGTACGTTTCTGCGCCTCAAGGCAAGCTTGGAAAACCTGCAAGAGCCTTGATTGCATTCCAAAAGACGGCAATGCTTGTGCCGAACGAAGCGCAGATGATTGATTTGACCATCGATATTGACAGTTTGGCTTCCTACGACGATAGCGGTAAGAGCGGTTTTGCTTACGCTTGGGTCTTAGAAGAAGGCGAGTATGGAATTTACGTAGGTGAAAACGTTCGCGCAGCGAAACTCGTATTCAGCTTTGATGAAGGAAGGACCCGCGTTGTAAAACAATGCGTACAAGCACTTGCTCCGACTAAAAAGTTTGAAAGGATGATGGCAAACGGGGACGCGGTGGCTTGGGAACAAGTACCTACGGCGAACTATGACGTTCGTCAAAGAATTAAAGAAAAATTACCTAAAGCGCTGGTAATCACGGGTGATAAAGGCATCACATTGCAAGACGTTGCTGCTGGCAAAAATACGTTGGACGAATTTGTCGCGCAATTTGATGAAAAAGCGCTGATGGAACTTGTGCGCGGTGAAGGTATGTCCAGTCCGAAAGCGCCGCTGCCTGGCACGGCAAGCTGTATCGGCGGTACAACGCCTGCATGGCAAGAAAAAGGCGTACCTGTTGTGACGACTTGCGACGGTCCTTGCGGTATCCGCTTAGGTAAAGAATTTACGGCAACATGTCTTCCTACGGGCTCGTTTTTGGCGGCAACGTGGTTGCCTGACTTGATGGATGACGTATTCGACGAATTTGCTGATGAAGCCAAGGCGTATGACTTGGATATTATTCTCGGTTGCGGGATGAATATTCACAGAACGCCTATGTGCGGAAGAAACTTTGAATATTTCTCAGAAGATCCATACTTAGCGGGTAAACTCGCTGCAAAAGAGTCCGAACGTTTTACGAAAAAAGATATTTATTGCACGCTGAAACATTTTGCAGTCAACTCGCAAGAACATATGCGTTATTTCGAGAGCGAAGTGTTAAGCGAACGCGCTTTGCGCGAAATTTTCTTAAAACCCTTTGAGATTGCGGTAAAGAGCGGCTATGTGCAGGCGATTATGACCTCTTATAATCGAGTCAACGGTATTTCGACGGGCGGTAATTACGATTTAACGACGACGATATTGCGCGAGGATTGGGGCTATGACGGATTCGTCATGACGGATTGGTGGACGCGTATAGACAGCAGCATAGACGGGTCGTTTGAGAAGAACAATCTCGTGGATATGGTCAAAGCGCAAAATGACGTATACATGGTTGTTCCTGATGCGGAAGGTTTTGCAGACGACATGAAAATGGCGTACGAAAGCGGCTATCTCACGTTGGGCGAATTGCAAAGATGCGCAAAAAATATTTTGCAGGTGATTATGAAGTCCTATTCCTTTAAGATAGGCAGAAAGACGAAACTGTATAATTTAGAAGCCGCTAACGAACTGGTCTTTGAAGGAAATTTGAAAAAGTTTGGCGACGGCTTAGAAGTATTTGTTCCGGAATCTGCTTGGTATTGCGCAGAATTGCAATATACCTTAAACGTAGGGGAATTAGAACAAAAAACACTAAAAATCTATGTAAACGATCCCGTTCCGCATTCTGTAATCTGCCATGGGACGAAGGGACAGGTGGAAAAAATCCGTTGCAGGCTGTATTTTACCGAACATTCTTGGTTGTGGCTGGATGCCGACGGCACGGATGCAAACGACTGGGCTGGGGTTGATATGACGATGCGGATACTCGTCTATAAATTAGATGAATAAGCTTGGATAAGGAGAAAAAACAATGGGAAAGAAAAAAATTATTGGATTTGTAATGGGGATTGTCATGACCTGCGCGACGGCGAGCGTTGCGTCTGCGTGTAATTGTAGCGGTGGTTCGTCGGGAACGAATTCGTCTTCCTCTTCAAGTGAGGCGCCCGTTTCTGTTGAATACAAAGTAACCTTTGATAGCGCGGGTGGATCGTCTGTAAAAGCGCAATATGTTACGAAAGGTGAAAAAGCGCAAAAACCTGCAGAAAATCCTACACGCGAAGGCTATACCTTTGTAGAGTGGCAGTTAAACGGGAACGCCTATGATTTCAATACTGCCGTAGTGGGGGATATTACCTTAAAGGCAAAGTGGGAAAAGAATGCGCCTACGAAATTCGTAGTGTCTTTCATGGTAGAAGGAGAGACTGCGCCTTTTTATACGGCGGAAATTGCGACGGGTAAAAAAGCCATGCAACCGGCAGAAGTTCCTACGCGTGCAGGTTACGTCTTTGATTGTTGGACGTTGAACGGCGTGGAATTTGACTTTGAAACGCCTATCACGCAAGAATTGACTTTGGTCGCAAAATGGAGCAATTTGTGGACGATCACGTATGACGCAGGGGAAGAAACCCCTTTCTATACGGCTGAAACCGTCGATGGCGGAAAAGCAACGGCACCCACCGAAGTGCCTACGCGCGAGGGCTACGTCTTCGATTGTTGGACGTTGAACGGCGTAGAGTTTGATTTTGAAACGCCTGTTACGCAATCGTTTACTTTGGTAGCAAAGTGGGTAAATGCGTGGATGGTTACGTTTGATGTTGGCGAAGGCAACCCCATTGATCCCGCTATGGTGAAAGATGGCGGTATGGTATCCATGCCCGAGGGCCAAAGGGAAGGGTACTATGTAACCGATTGGTTATTGAACGGAGAATCCTTCAATTTCGCAACGCCCATCACAGAAAATATCACGTTGACGGCGGTTTGGGATACGGATGGTTTGTACAGCAATCAAATCGGTATTCGTATTTGCGGAAACGATGTTTCTGGACAATCGCAATGGATGAACAAGGAAACCGACGATAAGGGCGCAACGGTAATTACTGCTAAATTCCAAGCAGACGCTACGTACAGTCCAGCGCTTGTCTTGAGAGAAGTATTCTCTAAAGAATATTATCAAGGGTTGATTGAGCAGGGGTATACGAGTATCACCTTTAACCTTGCAATAGAAGGCGATATAACGGACTTGTACATATTCGGCAAGCCCATTACTAGCTTTGTGAAAAATAATGGTGTGTATGCAGTAGTAGTAAGCTTGCAACATATTGTTAACCATTACGATACAATCTATACCTTGGCAACGAGCGCGAACCAAGCAGGTCAGGCAACCAGTTTGTCAGCGAAATTCCTTAGTTGGAAATCACCTGCAAATGATTATACAAGCACTAAAAACTACATCTTTACAATTTCCGATATTGCAGTAAGCGATACATTTTTTGAGTTTGCAGAAGGCAGCGCAGAAACGATCTATACGGGCGAAACGACGACGTTGGAAGTAAACACGAACATAGCGGGCGACGTAGTCTGGAGCAGTTCGGACGAAACGATAGCGACGGTAGCAAACGGCGTAGTTACGGGTGTAAAAGCAGGCGAAGTGACGATAACGGCAACGCTTAACGGATTAATGGCAAGCAAGACGGTAAAGGTAATTTACCATAACCAAATCGGTGCAAGAATCAACGGTAACGACGTAACAGCGAACCCGAACTATTTGCAGGTGACAACGGACGAAACCGGTACAACGGTAATTACGGCGAAGTTCCAGGCAGACGCGACGTACAGCCCTGCGCTTACGGTAAGACATCTTGCAGACAAGGCAGTCTATGAAGGAATGATAGCAGAAGGCAAAACGAGCCTTGCGTTCAACCTTGCAGTAGACGGCGACGTAAGC
>JAZQGK010000143.1:0-5973 GCA_045539975.1 Candidatus Scatosoma sp.
GTAGCCATGTCGTTCTGTGAGCCAAGGAGTTGCTGTTTGGACTTGTCTTCCTAAGACCGCTTGGCCTCCGACTTTAGGTAATCGCCGCTTTTCAACCAAGACCGTGTACCAAGAGGTACGCGGTTTTCTCTTTGCCTTAAAACCGAGAGGAAACGTGGCGTCAGTAGAGCTTTTCATTTTTCCGACGCTTGATTTTTTATTTTAAATATGCTATACTAAGAGAAAGGAGAAAATTATGACAGATTGTATTATTGTCGGGAGCGGTATTGCTGGGATTTCCGCAGCGCTCACCCTGCAAGCGAATGGGAAATCATTTCAAATATTCGGCTCTAACGCTTTGAGTGACAAGATTGCCAAGGCAGAGCTTATCCGCAACTATCCAGGCCTTTCCAACATTACAGGCAAAGACTTTGTACATGTTTTGCAAGAACAGTTGAAAGCGGCAAATATCGAAATCATACAAGAAAAAGTATCAGGCGTGTACGCTTTGAAAGACAAATTTGCCGTACTCACGCAAGCAGGCAACACGTATGAAAGCAAAACGGTCATTCTCGCAAGCGGCGTAGAGGCAATCAAGCAAATTGATGGGGAAGAGGCGTTTTTGGGCCGCGGTGTGAGTTATTGTGCGACTTGCGACGGTTTTTTATATAAGGACAAAACCATCGCCGTTGTATGTACGAGTAAGGCGTTGGAACACGAAATCGCCTATTTGGCGGATTTTGCGAAGAAGGTTTATCTCGTCCCTTTATACAAAAATATTGAAATCGAGCGAAATAACGTGTTTTTTGTGCGTAAAATGCCGCAAAAAATTGAAGGCGGACTTCGAGTGAATAAAATCACGTTTGCCGAGCCGCATGCGGAAGACGTTCCGGCGGAGCTTGCAATCGACGGGGTGTTTATGTTGCGCGACAGCTTTTCGCCTGCGGTTTTGGTGGGGGGATTGCAGACAGATGCTGGGCACGTGGTTGTCAATCGCAACATGGAAACCAACTTGCCTGGTTGCTATGCGGCTGGGGATTGCACCGGTAGACCCTATCAATACGCAAAAGCGGTAGGCGAAGGGAATATTGCCGCGCATGCCGTCAGCGAATACTTGAAATAAAATCCACAAAGGAGGCAAAAAATGGACAATCGAGAACGCGTGATATTGCACTCAGACTTGAATAATTTTTTTGCCTCGGTAGAAATTGCCAACAATCCATCGCTGGCCGGCAAACCGCTAATCGTATGCGGCGACCCCAAAGAACGGCATGGAATTGTGCTCGCCAAGAACGAAGAAGCGAAAAAATTTGGCATAAAAACCGCGGAAACGGTATATTCCGCCCTGAAAAAGTGCCCGGATTTGCAGATGGTTGAGGGCCACCATTTGGAATATAAAAAGTACTCCCAAAAAGTAGTGGAAATTTACGCGCGATATACCGACCAAATCGAAGAATGTAGCATTGACGAGTGCGCATTAGACATGACGGAAAGCACCGCGCTTTTTGGCAGTGGCAGAGAGATTGCTGAAAAACTTCGCCAAGAAATCAAAGCAGAACTTGGGTTGACCGTTTCCATCGGCGTCAGCTTTAACAAAGTCTTTGCGAAACTCGCGTCCGAAATGAAAAAACCGGATGCCGTCACGGAAATTACTCGACAAGACTATCAACACAAAGTATGGCCTCTGCCCGTATCTGAGCTTTTGTTTGTCGGGCGTTCCACCGCGGAAACGTTGCGGAAACTTGGCGTGCAAACGATTGGCGACTTAGCCAAAGCAGACGAGAACCTATTGACTCGTTTTTTAGGCAAACGCGGCGCGCAGCTGCGTACGTTTGCCCGTGGGGAAGATACGGAACCCGTCAAAGGGGGCAAGGATAAAGAGGATCTGAAATCGATTGGCAATTCTTGTACGTTGCCCAAGGATATCTATGACCGCGAAGAGATTAAACGCTGGTTATACGCGATTTCCGAAAGTGTCGCAGGCAGACTTCGTGCCGCGGACGTAGGCAAGGCGAATACGGTACATATCGTTGTTCGTAACGAAAAATTGCAAGATTCCACGTGCCAAACCAAGGTCACACCGACGATTTTATGCGGTGATATTGCCAAAACGGCGTATGATTTATACTGCAAACATTTTCCGCTTGGCACGAAAGTCCGCATGCTTGGCGTAACCGTTTCGGGCTTTGACTACCACGTCGAACAAATGCGATTAGACGATGCTCTGGCAAGTGATACCGTGTCTTATGAAAAGAAAGAACGCGCAGAGAGCGCCATTGCCAAATTGCGTGAGAAATACGGATATTCCACCGTGCAAAGGGGGCTTGTTCTGGAGGACGAGAAGCTTTCGGGCTTGGATATACGTGGCAAAAAAGAAGAAACGTAAAATCTTTGCATAAAATACAAAAAAACGCCGATACTGTTTCTATCGGCGAAGAAGTAATTTTTTTGTCGTGAATATAAAGAAGAGTTACCAAAAAACCGTAGTTTTTTGATAGCTCTTTGTTTTTTACTTAAAAACAGGCGACAAAGAAGCAAAAAAGCATCGACTCGCACCTTGACTTGTGGCAAAATATGTGCTACAATACCCCAAAGAGGTAGCACGCACATGTCTGTTTGGAAACACGAAATCAACAGAATATTATTGCGCATACAGCAAGGCGACGAACGCAGTAAAGAGGTATTGTTTGAAAACACGTACAATCACCTCAAAGCGATTGCTCGCCGGTATTTGCGTGACAAAAACGACGTGGAAGACGTGCTTTCCAATGCCTATTTAAAGGTTTTTCGCTCGATTCATAGTTTTGATAAGACGAAAGACGGCTATAACTGGCTTTGTAAGATCGTACAAAACGAAGCGTATGATTTTAACAAAAAAACGCTTGATTATTTACCGATTGAAGAAGAGATTGTCGGTGTGGAGCAGATAGATTTCACGGAAAGCCTTTCCCAGGCGGACGAAATATGGCGGTGGCTAAAAGAGTACAGCCAAGCCGACCAACGTATGATTTATTTAAAGTTTTGGGAGGACTATTCCTACGCCGAAATTGCAAAAATACTGGGCATGAAGAAGTCGAACGTACATAAACGAGTTTCAAAAATCATCAAAGAAATTTTACAAAAATCCCAAAACCGTGTGGACGATTGAACGAAAAAGCAGGTATATAAAGTAGAAAAAGATAAGGAAAAACTATGTCGAAAGAGAAAAAATTCCATAATTTAATAGAGCAAAGCGAAAAAGATGAAAAAACGCGGGTTTGGCAAAATATCCGTGAAAAAGATACGCCTACTCCTCAAAAAACGCCCAAAAAAAAGAGCATTTTTGCTTTTTTATGCTCCCGAAGATTTCTTTCTTGGTCGGGTGCGACCGTGCTTGCCATCATTCTTGGCGTTGTTGGGTTCATGGAAATTCTACCGCATGATATTCATTCCGGCACAAACCAGGGCGGTTTAACGAGTGGTGAGGTGAACGAGGAAAGCGGAGGTGACGATAGCGACAGTTTTGGCGGCGACGAACAGTTGAAACCTGACGATAGCGGTAATAGTTCCGCTCCCATGGATACCTCGCCAGGAAACGGAGAAGAGGATAGCCCCGAGGACGGTTTCGTTAGCAGTGAACTTGAAAATGCCCCTGCGACAAGTGACAGCTATGAAGACGAGGAAAACATGTATCCCGAAGCCCCCAGCGGAGATAGATATTATGGAAAATCAGAATATACTAACAGCGTGCTGACCCAAACTTTCCAACAAATGGGAAACGGCTTATCCTATTTGGATAGATATGCGACGGAAACGGTAGTGACGTTCGTGATTACGGACAATCAGGAGCAAGAAATCATTGCGTATCAGGAAGTTTATACGCTTTCGGAGTGTGACGGGCTAATTTCTATAACTGCTGTAAAACCCAACGTGACGTTAGCGGAAACGTTTGTAAAAGAAGACTTGACGGAAAGTAAGACGTTCGAGGGCGTATCCATTTCTTATCGTTTAGAGAAAAAGGACGGAATAGGGCTTGGTTATGCGTATTTTGTCTCTGGCAATTTTCAGTATTACGTGACGTTGACGGAAAATTCCATAAACGTAAGCATAACCGAAGAATATTTATTTAAGTTCATCGCAGAAATGTTTTCATAAAATAAAAAAATACGAAAACAGAGTGGACGATTTCGTTTTTGGAAAGGTATATATAGTAGAAAACGAAAAGGAGACTTGCGTATGAAAAAGCTCAGAATCTTATTTTTGGCTCTGATAGCTATGCTTTTGGCATGTTTTGGCTTTGCTTGCGGCGACGAAAGGGACGGTAAATACAAATTGACCGTCAACGACCCGATGGGGCATATCATAACCCATCTGGAATCCGATTACGAGGCAGGCGAAGAGATTATTTTAAAGGTGCACGACGCCTATTCGGGCATTCGCGTGATATTATATCTCGACGGCAGAGCTCTAACGGACTACGAACCGACGGGTGAACCGTTCACATTTACTTATCGTTTTACCATGCCTAACCACGACGCGAAGTTGAGCGTATCGCCGCCTTATCCTGGCGGAGAAAATGGCGGAAATAGTGGAAATAGCGGTAATAGCAGCAATACCAGCAACAGCGAAAGCAGCGGCGATATAAATAGCGGTGAAGAGTCGCCGCTGATCAGCACGGACAGCATTCCGGATATCATGGAAGTGAATAGCGCCATGTTTCGTGTGCATTACGACTATGGGTTTCATGTAGAAGGCCAGGTGACAATGTTGTTAAGTGGAATCCACTTCTTCTTTTCCCCTACGGAATACAAAGTTCCTATGCCCTTATTAGCAGGCGACGAATTGACGGTATATTATACGGGAACGATGTTTATTGAGGAATCCTATCCCGGCAACGCAGGGTTTGAGGGCGGCGTCGGCAAGGTGCACTGGGTAGAAAAAACGCGTTCCGCGAGTCTGTATCCCATATACTGTCAAGACGGAGAATTATATGCGGCAGACGGAGCGCCGCTAATGAGTACTCATGAATACGTGGTCAACGCGGACGGCACTTGCACAAAGATAGCGGATTTGCCTGACGGAGCGCAGTTATACGGTTCGTCTACGGAAACGTATAGTTGCGAAAGCGACTGTTTGGAAGTGGAAGCCCCTGCGCCGCGGTGTTATCATGCGATATATTCGTATAATCCCGAAGCCCCGATAAAAAGCACGGAAATATTGCCTTGGCTTAGTATTTTGCAACCAGCGGACGTGCTGAGGATTGACAGCGAAATTTATAATTACGGCGTAGCCATCAATGATTTTGTACAAATCCAAAGCGTCGTGTCGCAAACGGAGATAAGCCGTTTTGTCTATTATCTAAAAGCCCTTGTATATAGTGAAATCCCGCAAGAGGAAGGGCTTATTGAAGGCGGCGGAACAGCGGAATACACGCTTTATACAAACATGGGAATGGTAAAATACAGCACGTATGCAGGCTGTTATTTCGATGGCGACAAGGTGTATAAACCCTATGAATATCCGCCTGCACTCCAAGCCGACGAGGTTTCTTACCGTTTCAAGAGATGCGGCTCGGAAAGCCTTTTGTACGTCAATGGGGAGTATAAAAAGGATTACGGCACGTTATTGCAAGAGATTGTATTCAAGCCGTATTTCCCGTATTTAGAAGCGTATGTGGCTGAAAAATACGTGCTTAACGGATATGATATGCCCATATATTTATTAGACGAAAAGATTTTTTGGATAGAAGAGGGCTTTCAAAAAGGCGTTTATAAAATCGTAGGCGATCGGGATTTCTCGGAGATTTTCGAGGACTATCCTCTGCCGGATTTTCCGCAAAAAACGTATTCCTTACAAGTTATCGGGGATACGGATGTGTTGCTTGGCGGTGGAATAGACGGCGTTTATCGGGCAGGCGAAACGCTGACGATACAAACGGGAGTTTTAATGGACGCCGTGGTAGTGCCCTATCTAAACGGTGAAATGCTTTCTAGTACTCCTTCAGCGGATACGGAC
>JAZQGK010000144.1:0-11716 GCA_045539975.1 Candidatus Scatosoma sp.
TTTTTCTTTTATCATTTCATCAAAAAGGCTGCCTTATCAGACAGCCTTTCCCAATCACATGGAAATCATTTTTAACGTTTCATACAACTCGTAGTTAAATTGCTTTTTCATGGAAACCGCCTCAATAATATCCATATCGATAATTTTATTATCGCGAATACCAACGGCACGATTACCCACACCGTCTTTCAAAAGGCGAACCGCCTTATTACCAAATTGAGCCGCTAACATTCTGTCCATCATCGAGGGAGAGCCGCCTCTTTGCACGTGACCAATACAAGTGGGACGAACGGCATACTCCGTACCTACCTGCAACTCTTTCGCAAAACGTTCGGCGCTCATAACCCCTTCTGCAACAACAACGATATTGGAATGTTTACCGTGCGCTCTCGAACGATTAATGCTTGCCACAATATCATCCATTTCAAACGCAATTTCTGGCACAACGATGATTTCCGCACCCGACGCAATACCGCTATAAAGCGCGATGTCACCGCAATGTCTGCCCATAACTTCTACAACAGAAACACGTTCGTGCGAAGTCATGGTATCGCGAAGCTTGTTGATGATATCCAAACAAGTATTGACCGCCGTATCAAAACCCAACGTATAATCGGTATACGCCAAGTCGTTATCGATTGTGCCGGGGATACCGATTGTCGGTACGCCGTATTGTTCACTAAGAGCTTTTGCACCGCGGAAAGAGCCGTCGCCGCCAATGACAATAAGACCTTCAATCCCATGCTTTTCCAAGGTATCCAAGGCTTTTTTCTGTCCTTCAACGGTAAGCATCTCCAAGCATCTTGCCGTTCTCAATTTCGTACCGCCGCACTGCACGATATTCGATACGCTGCGCATCTCCATCGGTATAATATTATCTTCAAGAAGCCCCGCATAGCCGCGTTCAATACCGAACACTTCCATACCATAATAAATTCCCGAGCGAACCACTGCACGAATCGCAGCATTCATACCAGGAGCGTCTCCACCGCTTGTCAACAAACCTATACGTTTCATTTTTCTACCTCTCTTTTTCTTCTTATGATTTTCACTGCGAGCCAATTTATGACCGCATAATTCTCATTACCTTTTTATAAAAATTTTATACAGCTTTCCGGAAGGAAGCTTGCAAGCTCTGCCAGCAACGCTTTATTCACGGTTACACCTTGCGAGCAACGCATCTTTTTACCATCTCGCACAAAATATACGGGCGTATCTCCGGCATAGTACAACAGCGTATCCAACAATTCGTCCACGTCCGCATCTTCCCAGCCACTGACATTCAACCAAAGCGTCTTTTCTTTTTCAGCCGCAGGCGTTTTGTTTACAGCTTGCGATGACGTGCTGTCGTTAGTATTTTCCGCAATCTGCTCTTTTTCATCCAGAGTAAATTCGGTCATTTTATCAATGATAATCGCAGGCAATTTTTCATCCTCAATACTGATTTTACCCGAAAGCGAAACAACGCGGTCCGTTTCCAAGAACGAGCGAATACGGTCGTAAACCTTCGGGAAACATACGCATTCGATAGACCCGAACATGTCTTCCACCGTGACAAATGCCATAAAAGCACCGCTACGCGTTTTCAACTTTTTAAACGCGCCTATCATACCGCCCATCGTTACCTGCTGCCCATCGGTAAGCTCGGCATATACTTTCTCGCCATCCTCGCTTTCCGTATACTCCGACATCATAGAGCAGTTAAACGTTTTATCTTTAAAGTACGGCAAGAACTTTTCAAAAGGATGCCCACTGACGTACACTCCGAGCACGGATTTTTCCTTGGACAGTTTCTCCATCTTTTCGTACTCGGGAATATCAGGATAGCGAATCTCAATATTCTGTTCCTCTAAGATGCTTCCAAACAGTGAAATCTGCGCCCCGGCTTTTTGTTTATCAATGGCGTTCACTCGGGTAAGCGCATCTTCATACACCGCGGCAAATTGCGCTCGGCTATACCCAAAACAGTCAAACGCGCCTGCATAAATCAAACTCTCTACAATACGCTTGTTTACGTATTTGGAACAACGTACTATAAAATCTGAGAAATCAGCAAACAAGCCGTTTTCATTACGTTCCTTGATAACCGCCGCAATCGCGTCTTTCCCTACGCCGCGCAACGCACCAAGCCCGATACGGATGCCTTCGCCTTCTACCCAGAAAATATCTTTGGACTTATTGATATTAGGAGGCAATACTTCGATATTCTTTTCCTTCATGTACATGACGTACTTGGAAATTTCCTCGATTTTATCAATACGGTCGTTTAAAATACCCGCCAAAAATTCCTTGGGATAAAAATACTTCAAGTATGCCGTTCTATACGCTACGACTGCGTATGCCGCCGCGTGCGATTTATTGAACGCATACGAGGCAAAGCTTTCCATATCCCCGAAGATTTTCCCTGCAACCTCAGCAGGAATCCCCTTCGCTGTACAACCGGAAATACCCTCCTCCGGAGCCCCGTAAATAAACTTGTCCTTATGCGCCATCAGTTCCGCTTTTTTCTTTTTCGCCATCGCACGACGAACGAGGTCTGCTTGGCCCAACGAATACCCTGCAAGCTGCTGGAATATCTGCATAACTTGTTCTTGGTATACGATTACACCATACGAGTTTTTCAAAATCGGCTCTAAAAACGGCGTATCATAAACAACTTTTTCAGGGTTATGCTTGTTTTCAATATACTTGGGAATGAAATCCATGGGTCCGGGTCGATACAACGAAATCCCTGCTATCAAGTCTTCCAAACAGTTTGGCTGCAATTCTTTCATGAACTTTTTCATGCCGCCTTGTTCGAGCTGGAACACCGCGTCCGTGTCCCCGGACGAGATAAGTTGATACGCTTCGGGAACGTCAAGCCCGATTTCATTGAAGTCAATATCGATACCCTTTCCCGCTTTGATGTATTCCAAAGTGTTTTGGATATCCGTCAACGTAGTAAGCGCAAGGAAGTCCATTTTTAACATCCCGACAGCTTCCACTTCTTTCATGTCAAACTGGGTGACGATATCTTCGCCGTTTCTCGCAAGAGGCACGTTATCCGAAAGGACTTTATTACAAATAACGACGCCGGCTGCGTGTTCAGAGATGTTTTTAGGCATCCCTTCTAATTTTAAACCCATATCGATGACTTGATGCAATTCCGCATTCGTTTCATAAACCTCGATAAATTCAGGGTTCTTTTTCTTTTTCTGTTCCGCGAGTTTCTTTTCGATATCGCCGCGCTTTTCCTCGTTCAACATAGGGTCGGCAAGCTGTTTTTCAAGCTTGGGAATCTTCAACCCTAACAATTCCCCAATCGTCGACTTTCCGTCCATGAGTTTTGCCACTTTATCCGTTTCCGAAAAGGGCACGCCCATAACACGGCCGACGTCTTTGATAACAGCACGCGACGCCAGCGTACCAAACGTAACGATTTGCGCTACGTTCTCGGGATGGTATTTCTCGCGCACGTACTCAATCGTTTCTATTCTTCTTCGCGTACAGAAATCGACGTCGAAGTCGGGCATGGAAACTCGGTCAGGGTTAAGGAAACGTTCGAAAATCAAATCATATTTCAACGGATCCACGTCTGTAATGCCGATGGAATACGCAACGATACTGCCAACCCCCGAACCTCGACCAGGTCCAACGGGAATCCCATTTAATCTCGACCAGTTAATATAATCCCATACAATCAAGAAATAGTCGGCAAAGCCCATCTTGATAATAATGCCAAGCTCATACTCCGCCCTTTCGCGAATGGTGTCCGTGATTTCCGCATAGCGTTTAGGCAAGCCTTCCCTCGTTAATCTTGTTAAATAATCGGGAGAAGTCGAGCCGTCTTCCGGTTTATATAACGGAATTAATGAAGTATCACGAATCGGATCGCCCTTCGGAGTTAAATCGAAAACGGGTTCTTCTATCTTATCAGCAATCACCCTCGTGTTTGTAATCGCCTCGGGAACGTAATGGAAAAGCTCCATCATCTCGTCCCCTGATTTCATATAAAATTCATGCTCTTCAAAGCGCATTTTCGGATTTGCGAGCGTAGATTTCGTCTGAATACAAAGCAAAATTTCGTGCGCTTCCCAATCCTCTTTTTCAATATAGTGCACGTCGTTAGTAGCCACCATTTGAATGTTCAGTTCTCTTGCGAGCTTAATCAAATCGGGAAGAATTTGCTTTTGTTCGGCGATTCCATGATCCTGCAATTCGATATAAAAATCCTCACCGAAGACTTCTTTCATCTCCGACGCCCATTTCTTTGCGCCCTCGTAATCTCCATGCAAAAGCAACTGCGGAATATGCCCTGCTAAACACGCCGAAAGACAAATAACACCCTCATGGTACTGCTTGACAAGGTCGTAACTGATACGAGGCTTCCCACCGTAATACCCATCAATATAAGAGAGCGAATCCAACTTTACAATATTCTTGTACCCGGTTTTATTTTTTGCAAGCAAAACAATATGCTCGTTTTTACCAGGACGCTTGTCCAAATGGTTCTCTACAGCATACAATTCGCAACCGATAATATATTTTATCCCCTTTTTTACACATTCTTCTGCAAAATAAAGGGACGCATACATATTACCGTGGTCGGTGATTGCACATGCGTTGATATTATTTTTAACCAAATGGTCCACCAAATCGTCCACTTTGGCCGCGCCGTCTAACAGGCTGTATTCCGTGTGTAAATGTAAGTGTACAAAATCCGTCATAATCTTCCGTTCTTCTTTTATTTCTCTTCTGCCGCTTGCGATAACGCCATCAATCTCCGCATGCGGTGGTTTAAACAACTCTTACTTACTTTTAAATGGTCTGCAAGTTCTTGCAAAGACATCGAGGGATTTTTTAACCGCACAAGCGCCAAAGTTTTCAAATCCTCACTCAAATCTTCCAAGCCGCCGCGTTCCACTAATTTTTGCAACGCAACTACCTGTTTCACCGCCGCAATCGCCGTTTTATCGGCATTCCCGGCAATGCAATTTCTTGCGCGGTTGTTTCGATTGGCATCGTCACGTTTTTCCACCAGCGCAGAAAACTTTCTAAGGGAATTTGTCACCCCTATCGCCGATAAAAAGTCTGAAATTTGTTCTTTGTTTTTGATATAGACGACGCTGGATTCCTTGCGTTCCGTCAGTTTTGCAACAAGCTCTACTTCATCCAACGCCACACAGAAATCTCTTGCTGCTTTTCCGTCCGAGAAAACCCATTCCAAATGATATCCCGTCTTACTTCCCTCGGTAGGAATAATACAGCTTCCGCCGCCCAAAAACGCGCCTTGAATATACGAAATTATTTTCTCGTTTGTAGATAAAAGAGTGGCGGCGATTCCCTCGCGAACGTCTCCATTTTTCTTTAAAAGCCCCAAACTTTTCATAACGTCCTGCGTTTTGGCTACGGGGCATTGTAAAAGCAACTTATCACGTCCGCTCATTCTATCCCAAGTGGCATTGGTAATGGATAATTCCACCCCAAACGTTTCAAAAAAAGCAGACATAAAGAACTCGGCAACGTTTTCCGTTTCACTGACAAGAAAAAATGTGGGTTTTCCGTCTACAATTCCGACTGTGCCACTGGTTTTCACAAAAGCGGAAAGCGCGGGAATTTTATCTTCCACTCCCTTGGATATAATTTCTTTTTTAATATCGAAAGTAAAACTCATTTTTTCCTCTCAAAATTACTGTTAAAGTCGGTTTTTAAAATCTGCAAAACGGAAATTAGGAAGCCTACCGTCTATGTTATCAATTCTATCTAACGGAAAATCAAGCCTTAAAAGCTGTTCTTCTACGCGCGCAATCTCCCCCACACGCGACGCCGAATGCGCGTCGGAATTGATAATAAACCGCGCCGACGTTTTTGCTACTATCTCGTTAAGCTCTTCATCCGTCAAGTGCGTTTTTTTAGAATTTAATTCGATATACGTACCGTAATCGGAGGCGCATTTCGCCACTTCCAACGCATTTGCCAGACAAAGATAATTCAAGTGCGTAATCGCGTCAATCGGATTGTTTTTAATCGTGTTTATATAAGCTTTCGTGTTGCGTTCTATCAATTTTTTAGAAGGACGGAGATGGAATTTATCCGTAAAAAAATTCGCTAAACCATACCCCATGCAATCGGAAAATTTATCATACCATACAAAAACGTGTTTTCCGCAAAAATAGATATCAAATTTTTCATAATCTTTTTCGGTTAAATCCGCTTTACCGCCGACGCCGCAAATATTTGATTCTATACCAACCAACACGTCTATTCCCAAATCCGACGAGGCCTTTTTACACTCTTCAATATACCGAGAAAGAGCTCTGCGTTTTAAGCCAAAGGCAACGTGAGAAAACCCGTGGTCGCTGATACCAATCTGCTTCAGCCCGAGTTCTTTTGCCCGTTTTGCATTCTCTTCTACGGTATTTTTTCCGTGCGAGAACGGGGTATGCGTATGATAATCACCCGTAAGAATCATTGTTTACTCCTAAATCCGTCTAATCTCTTCTTCCAATCTCACGCCAAATCGCGCAAATACGGTTGTTTTGATATCATCAATTAAAGCTTCAATGTCCAGCGACGTTGCCGTACCGTCGTTGATAATGAAGTTGGCATGATCTTCCGATATATATGCACCGCCGAAACGTTTTCCCTTTAATCCGCTCCGCTCAATTAAATCCCCAGCGAAACAACCTATGGGATTTTTAAAGACGCAACCCATACTTCTGCCCGACGGCAAATGCGCACGTTTTTGCGCGTAATAGCTTTCGTTTTCAAAAATCTTTTCTTCCGTGGAAGGCGTCAACCGCAAGGACGCAGCCAAAATGGTTATGTCCCCGTCCATAAACACACTCTTTTTATAAGAATATTCACATTCAGCAAGGGATAAAAGCTGTGTTCTTCCGGCCCGATAGACCAATACGCTCTCTACAATTTCTGCAATATATCGACCGCTCACCCCTGCGTTCATAAACAACGCGCCGCCAAGAGTACAAGGGATTCCGTGTAGGAACTCCGCACCGCTCTTCTCGTTATGTTTACATACGCGAAGCAAGACCCCGCTTTGAACGCCGGCATAAGCAAACACACCGTTGTCCGTTACCATAATACCCGTTAGGTTTTTTGTTCGAATGACAGCGGCTTTCGTTCCCGCATCCGAAGGCAACACGTTGGTTAGATTACCCAAGACGCAATATGGGATTCCGTCATTCGTCAATTTTGATAATAAATCCGTTAATTCCGCAACCGTTTTAGGGCAAAAAGCAATCTCTGCTTTGCCGCCAACCCCGATAGAACTGTTTTTAGAAAAATCAAACGCATTCTCGTGCGAAAACGTATCGTAACCGTGAAACCGATACTCACCCATTATAGATTCCCCCTTATTGTAACATATTTTTCAGGTTTTGAAAAGTATTTCATCCGTTTTTTTGAAACTTTTCAAAATATAGTTCTCCAAATATAAATATGTTTTTTTATTTCGCCGTATTCAAAAAAGAGCCCGAACCTTACGTTCGAGCCCTTTTTAAGAGGAAATAGTATAATCGTTATCCTTTAAGCTTGGTAAATAACCTTACCGCTACGTACCGTCAATAACACGTTGAAAGAATGATCTAACACCGTAAAATCCGCACGTTTACCAACTTTAATGCTGCCTACTTCATGGTCTATTTTAAGCGTCTTTGCAGGGTTAATCGTCGCATAATCAACCGCCTGCGTATAAGGAACGCCTACTTTCTCTACCATATTTTGCACTGCACGGTTCATACGCAATACACTCCCTGCAAGCGTACCGTCTTCCAACCGCGCCTCGCCGTTTTTAACGTAAACAACTTGTCCACCGAGCTCGCTAACGCCATCGGGTATCCCTTTCGCGCGCATTGCATCGGTAATCAACGTCAATTTATCGTGAGGTTTGCTTTTTACAAGCAAGCGCATTGCAGGGACCGATACGTGAATCGTATCTGCGATCAATTCGCAATTCAACTCATCCAAAAGCATGGCACTGCCTACCGTACCAACCTCGCGGTGATGCAAAGGCGATTGCGCATTGTACGTATGCGTTACGTTGGACGCACCGCAAGATACTGCTTTTTCAATTTCCGCATACTTAGCGCCCGTATGTCCGATTGAGGACACAATTCCAAGTTGCGTCAAACGCGTAATAAACGCGTCTGCGCCCTCCACTTCCGGTGCTAAAGTAACGATTCGAATACAATTACCGCTCGCTTCGTTATATTCGTCAAATGCTTTCATATCCGGGGCTTTTACGTATTCTAAAGGTTGCGCGCCCTTATGCGCTGCCGCAATAAACGGCCCCTCCAAGTGAACGCCAACAACCTCAGCGCCATCTTCCGTATGCAAATCTCTATATTCTTTTACCGCTTGCATAGCCTTCGTGATATTTTCGGGGCTTTGCGTCATCGTCGTTACGAGGAAGGAAGTCGTCCCTTCCGCGGCAATCGTTTTTGCTATCGTCGAGATGTCTTCCACCGTACCGTCCATGCCGTCGGAACCGCCAGCACCGTGGATATGTTCATCCACGAACCCCGGCAATACAATCGCGTCGTCGGGTAGAATAATTTCTTCCGCTTTTTTTATGGGCTTACGGGAAATCCCGCGGATTTTTTCATCAAAAGAAACCGTACACTTTTTCAAGCCCTCGCCTTCCACGTAGACGATAGCATTTTTAAAACATTTCATATGTATACCTCTTTGAATTACTTGCTAGCAGGCAAGGATGCAGCTGCAATACTTTGTCCTACACGACGGTTGGTTTCATCGGGCAAACCGATATCCAGCCCTGCAAATTCGGGGTATTCTTCCGCGAGTACTTTTTTGCAGGTTGCCAAAATAATATCGCCACCTTTACCGCCCATTACACGGCCCAATAAAAGCATGTGCTTAATATCATAGAACTTCGCGTAGAAAGGAATAGTATGCGCAAGATATACGCCGATGTCTTCATAAATTTGCGTAGCCAATGCATCATCGTTTGCCATGAGCGCTTGGATTTCCTTTAACTTCTGTGCAGGGGTAAGCCCTTCAGCGAACTTATGACCACCTGCTTCCGCCAATTTAATAACGGCATCCTGAGAGAAATATTTACAGCCAACGCCAAAGTCGCCGCTCCATTCATCTTGCATTGCGCCTTCATTGAAATCAACGGGCGCAAACGCCAATTCAGAAAGCCAACCGTTAATCCCACCGTTCATGTTGATATAGCCAACCGCTTCACTCGTACCCATAGCGATACCAAGAACGCCGTTGTCATTCAAATCAATAGCGCCTGCCAATGCCGTAACGTCGCCATCATTTGCAACTTCCAAAGGAATTTCTTTACCGAGCTCTTTGCTCATCTCCTTTGCAACGTTGATATACATATTTTTAACGTAGTCGCCATACTTGCTCTTGTCCACTTTGATAAACAAGGACGCAACCATGATTTTATTATCCACGTATACGCCAGCGGACGAAACGCCGATAGCATCTACGGTAGGCATCTTAGACGCCGCCGTTTTCATTGCCGTTAAAATTTCATTGTAGTGGTACGTGGGATCTTCCGTCACCTTAGGATTCCAAACAACTTCCTCGCTGTATACAACTTCCCCGTTGACAACAGCGCTGACCTTTCTATCAGAACCGCCTGCGTCAAAGCCGATACGGCAGCCGTCCAAATATCCGCCTACGCGAATCGATGCATTTTTCTGTGCAGGAACGTCTTTATCTTCCAACCATTCCACTACGAAAGGTCTTTCATAAACGCCGCTCATAAACTCGACGTCAAACGCACGAATCCCTTCCATCGTGTACGCTTGTTTAAGATAATTATAAATCGACTTGCTGCCTGCAACGGAAATTTTAAAACCGCCGACAACCCATAAAATCGTCTTAGAAATACGCTCTGCTACACGGAAATTTAACGCATCGTTTACCCCTTCGGGCAACGCGTCATAGGTATATACGTAATTATACCCACCGCTACGTTCTACAACTATCGTTACTTTTACACCATTACCATTCTTTTTTACTTCAGCCTCAAAATCATTAAGAGCCTTAATCATAGGATAAAAATTTTTATCTAATACGGGCAATTTCATAATTTACTATCTCCTCTTATAATTTCCCTACCGTTATTATACAATAACGAGATAATTTTTCAATAGAAAATCTTTCAGTTTTTTGTGGTATTCTTTCACTGAAAAAAACAAAAACGAAATTTCATAATATAAAAAGCAAACCGTGACAACAGTTTGCTTTTTATTACAGCTTATTTATCGTCTTTAAGGGCTCGCCTTGTTTTGACGGCTTAATTTTTTACTTTTTCAAGCAACTCGTTTACAGCCGTTTGAATTTCCGCAAGTTTCTGATTTGCCGCCACTTCATCTTTCGCTTTTAAGGAATAGTAAATCTTCAATTTCGGTTCAGTACCGCTAGGACGAACACAAACGAAAGAACCGCCTTCAAGTTCATAATATACACAGTTGCATTTCGGGATATCCATTTCCGAAACCGTGCCGTCTGCCGCCGTACGTTTCGCCGCACTATAATCACGAACGGCTTCCACTTTAATATCTGCAAAGCTGTCCACTTTCACGGTTTTCAGCCCGTCAACCACAGCGTTCATTTCTTTCATTGCATTCAACCCAGAATACTGTACGGAAACATTTTTATCTAAAACGTAACCATATTTTGCATAGATTTCCTGCAAGCGATCGAATACGGTTTTACCGATATAGAAATAGTAGCAAACCATCTCGGCGCAAAGCATCGAGGCTACAACGGCGTCTTTATCTCTAGCGTGCGTACCTCTCAGATACCCACAAGACTCCTCAAAACCAAACACATAGGTATGCTTGCCGTCACGTTCCCATTGTTTAATTTTTTCACCGATAAACTTAAACCCAACGGGCGTTTCATATAACGCTACGCCGTATTCATCACAGATTGCTTTTGCCATGCCCGTCGTTACAAACGATTTTACAACCGCCGCATTGTCAGGCATCGCTTTTTCTTCGGAAAGACGGGTAAGAATATAATCCAACAGCAATATGCCCACTTGGTTACCCGAAAGCGCCACGAACTCACCGTTTTTATCTTTCAAGGCAACCCCTAATCTATCCGAATCCGGGTCCGTACCGAACACTACGTCTGCATTAATTTCATTTGCAAGCGCAATCCCCATCGAAAGGGTTTCTTTAAACTCTGGGTTCGGCACTTTAACCGTGGAGAACTCGGTGTCCTTTTTCGTCTGTTCTTCTACAACCGTTACGTTAATCCCCAACTTCTTCAAAATTGCCATTACGGGTACGTATCCGCTCCCGTGGACGGGAGTATAGACCAATTTTAAGCCTGCCCCACACTTTTCCACGGCTTCTTTGGAAAGCGTCAATTTAGAAAGTTCTTCAATGTAATCCTTATCCAACTGTTCGGGCACAGGAAGAATCAGCTGACTATCCACGTCTGCCTCTACGGACAAATAGTCGCGGATATTTTCAATATAAGAAACAACTTTTGCCGTGTCCTCAGGCGACATCTGCGCCCCGTCTTCCCCATAAACTTTGTATCCGTTGTATTCTTTCGGGTTATGGCTTGCCGTAATCATAACGCCTGCTATCGTATGCAAATAACGCACTGCATAAGAAAGCATAGGAACGGGATGCACGTCGGAAAAAAGGTAGGCTTTGATACCGTTTTTCGCTAAAACACCAGCGGAAATTTTTGCAAATTCTTCCGATTTTCTTCT
>JAZQGK010000145.1:0-7308 GCA_045539975.1 Candidatus Scatosoma sp.
TTGATAATGTTGATTATCGGAGCGCGTTACGGAGGCATTTTTTTAGGAATGTCGAGTGGTTTTGCGATTGCAATACTTGTTTTCGGCTTCGGACTCGCTCCTGGCAACCCCGCAATCGATGTTATTATGATTATTATGACCGTCGTCGTTATCGCCGCCACTTTGCAGGCTTCCGGCGGCATGGATTACTTAATTCAAATCGCCGTTAAGCTTTTGCGCAAAAATCCGAACAGAATTAGCTATTATGCGCCAATTATTAGCTGGATTTTTACTTTTATGTGCGGAACCGGAAATATTTCCTTCGGAATTCTGCCTGTTATCGCTGAAGTCGCTAGAGAAGCCGGTGTTCGTCCAGAACGCCCAATTTCTATGTCTGTTATTGCGTCTCAACAGGCTATAACCGCTTGCCCAATTTCCGCCGCTACCGTCGCGCTTGTCGGGCTTCTTTCGCCCGCAGGAGTAACTTTAATCGATATTTTAATCGTTTGTATCCCCTCAACCATTATCGGCGTCGTTTGCGGCTCACTTTGGGCGGCTCGCATGGGTAAAGAACTTAATTTAGACAAAGATTATTTATATAGAGTCGCTCGCGGTGAGGCGGCTCCCATAAATGAAAAGGCTAAAATCGCTGAAGCTAAAGAATTTTCCCCAGAAACGAAACGCGCCGTCGCAATTTACCTTTTGGCTACAATTATCGTCGTTATCTTCGGCATTTTCCCTGAATTGCGCCCTTCCGCTGAACTCGGCGGCAAAATGGTCGCTTTTACTATGACTATGTGCATTGAAATGGTTATGATGGCTATGGCGGGCGTCATGATTATCGCTTGCGGCGTGAAAGTCAATTCAATTATCGAACAATCCGTTTTTCGCAACGGTTTAATGGGCGTTTACTGCATTTTCGGCTTAACTTGGGCGGGCGACACCCTCACGCGCAATAATATCGATTTTATCAAGTCCGGTGCCGCAGATTTAATTTCCGCTTATCCTTGGGTCTTCGCGATTATACTTTTCCTGCTCTCCGCCGTCATTTTAAGTCAAGCGGGCACGATTGGTGCGCTCGCGCCGCTCGGAATTACGCTCGGAATCACTCCGCCTGCTATGATCGGCATGTTTCCCGCTGTAAATGGCTATTTTCTCGTTCCGATTTATGCTACGGTGCTTGCCGGTATCGCTTTCGACCGCACGGGCACTACTCGAATCGGAAAATTCGTTTTTAATCATAGTTTTCAAATTCCTGGCTTGATTACATGCATTGTCAGCGTTGCAGTCGGTATGGCGTTGGCTAATGCCATTTTATAATAAAAAATTTCTACGGAAGGTGCTAAAATCATGAGAAAGGAACACGATTTTTTAGGAGAACTTGAAATCCCCGACGAAGCCTATTACGGCGTACAAACTATGCGCGCTATCGAGAATTTCACCATCACTGGACGCCATTTGGACGAAGATTTTATTAAATCGCTTGCGAAAGTTAAAAAAGCGGCGACTCAAGCCAACATGGAGACCGGTCGCCTCGATAGAAAAATCGGAAACGCGCTCGTTCAAGCCGCTGAAGAGATTATCGACGGCGAATTTATCGATCAATTCCCTGTAGACCCGATTCAGGGCGGCGCGGGCACTTCAATTAACATGAATATGAACGAAGTCCTTTGCAATCGCGCTTTGGAAATTATCGGCGAGCAAAAAGGGCGTTATGATATTATTTCGCCAAATAATCACGCAAATATGGCGCAATCTACTAACGATTCGCTCCCGACCGCTATAAAAGTTTGCTTAACTTACAAAAGCCACAACGTTACCGCCGCTTTAGACTATTTAGCCACCGCTCTTGAGCAAAAAGCAGAAGAATATAAAGATATTTTAAAAATGGGGCGCACTCACCTACAAGACGCCGTTCCGATTACGCTCGGACAGGAAATGGGCTCGTATGCGTCCGCCGTTCGCCGCTCAATTCGCCGTATTGAATGGGCTATCGATAGTATTCGACTAATTAACATGGGCGGAACCGCCGTCGGCACCGGTTTAAACGCCGAACCGCGCTATATTAAGATTGTCGCTCGCAAATTGCGCGAAATTACCGGCGAAAACTTTGAAACGTCCACAAATATCATCGACGCGACAAATAATACCGACGGATTTGTTGATGTTAGCTCCGCGCTTAAAAATACTGCGCTTGTTCTCATAAAAATGGCAAATGATTTCCGTTTAATGGCTTCCGGACCGCGTTGCGGGCTGAATGAAATTTTTTTGCCCAAACGTCAGCCCGGATCGTCGATTATGCCCGGAAAAGTTAATCCGGTTATCGCTGAAGTCATGGATCAGGCGTGTTATCAGGTCATCGGCAACGATTTAGCCGTTACTTTGGGCGTCGAGAACGGGCAATTTGAATTAAACGTCATGGAACCGATTATGGCTTACAATTTGTGCAGTTCAATGAACTATTTGGCGAATGCGTCGCGTACTTTTGTCGATAAATTGCTCACAGGGCTTGAACCGAACCGCGAACAGTGCCAAAAATGGCTCGATAGCTCCGTTGGCGTGGTTACTGCGCTCCTTCCGCACTTAGGTTACGAGCAATGCTCCATGTTGGCGAAAGAAGCTTACGCCACGCGCCGCCCGATTCGCGATATTATCCTCGAAAAGGGTATTTTGACTGAAGAACAGCTTAAAATTTACATGTCGCCCGAAAAAATGACTCATCCTGGCATAACTAATTAAAATGCGTCTTCCACAGTGCGAAATTTCATCTTTTAAGGCAATGCAGGAAATATTATTCGTGGCAGGCGGGAAAAAACCCAGCCGCGAATTTTTTTTAAGCGTTTTGGGCGGGCGTAAAGTGTTTTGCATTGATAAAGGAATAGAAATTTGCCGAGAATGCGATATTATGCCGGATTTTTTGCTTGGCGACTTCGATAGCGCGGAAAATTCCGCTATTGAGTGGGCAAAAGCTAAAAATATTCGCGTCGAAAGCTATCCGGCGGACAAAGATTTAACCGATACGCAACTTGCGCTGAAAAAAGCCGGCGAAATTTACGGCGAACATGTCGGAATTTTAACCGGTTGCTTTGGCGGGCGTTTCGACCACCTTTTTAGCATTATTTTTACCTGCGCGGCGATAAATCGTAAAATTTTCCTAGCAGATGAGCGCGAAATTGTGATTTATCTGCGCGGCGGCGAGGAAACTACGATAAAATTTAATAAAAAGCCGTTAGCAGTATCGCTTTTGCCTATAACTAGCGTTTGCGAAGGAGTAAGCACGAAAAATTTGCATTGGGAACTTAAAAACGCGACTTTGACGCAAAATTTCCCTAATGCAACTAGCAACCGTGCAGATAGCGATAAAATTTCTGTCAGAATCGGAAAAGGAACGCTTGCAATTTATTTTTGCTTTGAATAGCTATAAAAAAAGCCCTGAAATTGATTCTGGGCTAATTTTTTTATGTCTAAACGAAAAAATCCCGTCATTTACGCATTTTAGACGAGATTTTTCCGCCATACAGTTGGTAATACCGGAATATTGGCGCGAACATTATAAAAAAAAACGCGCTGTCAAGTTAATTTTTTTAGCTAATTCAAACGAAAAAACCCTCCGACACTCGCCGAAGGGCTTTTTTTTAACTTGCTATGTTCTGTTTTTGTCTTTGTAGCCGAGAAAGTCTCATTCTTAAAAGTTCTTCCTCCGTCAATGGTGGAATGTCGCTGTAATCTATTTCATCATCTGATTTTGGCTTATTTTCTTCTAATCTGCGGATTTGTTCCTCTGTCAACGGCGGCATTCCCTTATAAATTCGGATACTGCCCATAATATTCGTCCTCCTCTCGTTTATTTGCAAATCGAGCCGATATTAACCGGTATTTTTCGCCGCGTTCCGTGTAAATAACTACCAAAACATTTCTTACCTTGCCAATAACTTTCCATCTGTCTTCATTTTCGCTGTGCAGTTCGTCATAATCTTCAAATTTATTTTCATCAAGAAAGACATACGCTGCATCTTCAAAATAAACCTTATGCTTTTTCCAATTCAATTCGGCTTTTTCGTCATTCCATTCAACTATATACTCTCCAATTTCTATTTCGCCCATAAAATCACCTCTAAACGCGATTTTAGCAAAAAATTTCCGCTCCGTCAACGAAAAAACCCTCCGACGCAACCGCCGAAGGGCTTTTTTTGGCTTGTGATGCGAAAATTTTAAAACCAATCACGATTTGTCGCTCTGTTGGTCGTTGCTTTGGAAAAAAACAATCACATTTAAAGAATCCTATGCAAGATATTTTTCGTACTGTTGTTTTGGTTGTTGTTTTGGTTTTGTTGAGCTGAAGCTTTTTCGTAGTAAATTTTACCAATCAAATGGGCACCGCCCGCGACGTCGTCAAGTTCCTCATCGGTGAGTTTTTCGAGTTCGTCATTGATTTTTTTAAGATTTTCTTCGCGTGTTGCCATATTATCAGGCTCCTTTCTGTTTTCATTCCTTTATACGTTTAAAATCCGAGTTCGTTACAGAGTTTAGCAAAAATTTTCCGCGTAGTCAAACGAAAAACCCTCCGACATAAGCCGAAGGGCTTTTGTTTACCGATTGCGACCGTTCGCCGCCTTTTTGTTGGTTATCCTATTTTTTTGCAATAAGCTGATTTTGGAAGATGTTTTGGGCTGTGTAGGTTTCCTGATTTTGTTCAATCATATGCATCTTTTTTCCGCCCGCAATCTGTTCGAGTTGCTCATCATCGAGTTTTTCGAGTTCGTCATTGATTTTTTTAAGATTTTCTTCGCGTGTTGCCATATTATCAGGCTCCTTTCCGTTTTCTATCCCTTATACGTTTAAAATCCGAGTTCGTTACAGATTTTAGCGAAAATTTTCCGCGTAGTCAAACGAAAAACCCTCCGACACGCCGCCGAAGGGCTTTTTTATGTTAGTTGCCGTTTTTAATGAGGACAACCGACGTATTTTTGTTGATTTTGACTATTACCGTCCGGGTCTTTTTTCATGTCACCAACTGCCATGAACACAACTAGCCCGCCAGCGACCTTTTCGAGTTCCTCATCGCTCAATTTTTCCAGCTCGTCATTGATTTTTTTAAGATTTTCATCGCGTTTAGCCATAATATCCGTCTCCTTTCTGTTTTATATTCCTTATACGTTCCAAATTCCATTTCGTTACAGAGTTTAGCAAAAAAATTTATAGTAGTCAATGAAAAAACCGTTCCGATAGTCTTAGTGATTAGAAAGGAGATGTCGGAACGATTTTTTCGCACTTACGCAGTAAATAGAGAGACATTTGATTTTGAATTTTATGACTGAGCTATTATAAAAAAAAAAAACGCCCTGTCAACAAAATTTTTGTTGATTTTTTTAGCGGCGTCGAGTAAAATAGCGGCGAGGTGATGATTATGACTTATGAATTTACTACAGACCAGGTCGGGATCATTAAAATTAATAATTTTCATCATGAAACCGGTAAAACGCTCAAACTTGAAGGCATTGACGCGCAAATTTCCGACGCAAATATTATTTTAGGCGGTTTGAGTCAATTTCTTAGCATAGTTGGCTTTGAAAATGAATACGAACCGATAAACGTAGTTAGGACGGTGAATGAAAATGTCGTCAACCAGCAATAAAGTTGTTCTTACGCTGCTTTACGAATACGGCGACACGCGAACTTACATTTTAGATAATGTTTCGGTCGGTTCGTCCTATATCGGTGATAAAATTCGCGCAATCAATGCAAATGCCAACAACGAATACGAAAATTTCTACAAAACCTTCGTTTCGCCCTATGGCGATAAGGTAACGAAGATTGACAGCTGCAAAATCGTTCAAACTGTGGAGGAGGTTATTTATAGTGGCTAAAGTAATAAGCATATCGATAAATACAATCGACCAACGCGAAAAAAAACAGACTACGAACGTAAATTATATCAATCCAGAAGCTACGAACGAGAAATTGCGCGAATTTTCGATTATGTTGACGGCATTAACGACAGAAAGTTATAATTCTACGACGAAAATCACGAAAGAGAGCGTGATATAATGTCAGATAAGGTAAAAACAAGCAATGAATTAGCTATAGAGTGTTTATTTCTTGACGGCGACACGCGCACAATCACGTTGAGGAGTCCGCGCAGTGATATTTCGGCTTCTGACATTCAAAATTTAGAAGAATTCATGCAGACAGAGAAAATAATCATAGGCGATAAGCAAGAATCGGAGTTTTGGAAGATAAATAAGGCAGTAAAACGCGAAACTACGACTACATATCTTGATTTAAGTTAAAAAAAAGCCCTGACGACAAGTCGGGGCGATTTTTTTTGCTAATTTTTGTTTTGAGCCTGTTTTTTGAGTTCGCGACGCTGTTTTTCCCTGCGCAAACGGTTTTTGCGCTGAATATATAGATCACAGCGGCGATTCCACTCTTTGATACGTTCTTTGCGGTCGGAATTATTCATAATAAAGTAAGGATTCGCCATAAAATCGGAGCAATCATCGAGTTTAAGCTCATTGATGAAGATATTTTCTTCCAACCAGCGCAAAGAACGGAAAACAGTAGTAATATTTAGTTTTAAATCAAAAGCGAGCTGTTCTTTAGAGACTTTAAAGCCGCAAATGCCGTCTTGAGGCTGATTAAGAGCGATGAAGAGGAAAATTTTAAGTTCGGAACCGTTTGGAGCGACTTTAATCTTGTCGCGAAGAATATTTTCGTTAAAAATCATGATGAAACCCCTTTCGAGAGTGTTTTTGAGCTGATTTTAGCATGTTTGAAGGCGATTTAGAAGAGCGAAATAGAAATTTGCATATATGCAAATTTCGCAGTTGAAAAAATGGCGTTGTGACGCGGGTTTTTCTGGGGTACAAAAAAAGCCCCTAAATTTTGGGGCTATTTTAAGCGTTCAAAAGTTTTTTTTGCATATATGCAATTTTAATCGAGCAGAATGGATTTGTAGTTAAGAATTTCGAGAGCGGGAGCGCACGCGCCGCAATCGCAGAATTTTGCGCCGCTAGATTTGAGTTCATCGGCATGAGCGGCGAAATTTTTTTGGTTATCGCCGAAAATTTGCTTAGCGCGGTCGGAGTGAGCGAAGGCGACGAGGGAATCAATGTCGGTGATGTCCTCTTCGATTTCTTTGATAAGGTTTTGCGCGGCAAATTTTTCTTTATCAGTGCCGAGCGCGTGGAAATAATTCTGAACAGCGGCAGTAAGTTCAGGGCAACAGCTCGGAGCCGCCGCCATAGCCTTAATTTTTTCAATCAGCATTTGTTTATCCATGAAAAAAACCTCCTATAAATCAAGATTTTATGTTATGAAAATTTTGCC
>JAZQGK010000146.1:0-10132 GCA_045539975.1 Candidatus Scatosoma sp.
TTTGCCTTTCGTACTCGTCTATTATGTTTCCACATAATATACTTTTACTATTTGCTATGCAGTTGTTAATCTTCGTTTTCTCTTCCTTGGCGACAGCCAAGTTTGCTGTTTAAACTATGCTCTCGCACAGCGACAGCTTAAACATAATACCATTTACAAAAGATATTGTCAAGCATTTTTTAAAAAGATTTTCGATTTTTTTTAATTTTTTTTAATTTTTTTATTTTTCGCAAAATCTCCCAAAAATCCTTGCAAATTCTTACATTATATATTATACGCGTGCGAGCGTAAAAAAAGAGAGGTTTTTCCCTCTCTTCCTCTTGTTATATCAAACTTTCTCACTTGCAACCGCTGCAAGTTTTGCAATTCCCCGAGCATTTTTTACTCGCCGTGCCCGTTGCGGAATACATCGTCCCCGAATAGTCGCGTTCCGTTTCCCCACCGCAATCCGGACAGAGTACTTTATCCGTGTAAACGCGCACAAGCTCTTCAAATTTTTTACCGCAATTTTTGCATTTGTACTGTAAAAAAGGCATCTTTTCTCCCCCAACGCTATTGTCCTGTCTATTATACCCTTTCTCCGTTTTTTTTGCAAGTATTTTTTTTCACAAAACCGCCTTTCCGCTCAAAAAACTCTCAAAAAAGCCAGCCACATCCACACCGGCGCGTTCGAAACAACCGACAAAATCCCCCGTGCCTGCGATTTTATAGGCGCAAGATGCGTAATACCGTTGCAGAGAATGAAAAAATTTCTTATCCCCGATGCTTTTGCGCAGAGTGTCCAGCATAACCACCGCCTTATCAATCGCCAAACATTTATACTCGTAATCGCTGATAAATTCCTTTAAATGCCGCGTCATGCGCGTGTCTGTGCGCCCCAAAACACTGCCGTAAACGTCGTAATAAGAGCGGTATTCACGCAGAGCCTCCGTTTCCAACCCCTCGCGCGTAAAGCCGTATTTTTCGTACTCCTCGAAAAAGCAAAGCGCGGAATATTCCGCCAAGCCTTCGTCCTGCCAAGCGTTCGTCACTTGGTCGCTTCCAACGACGCCGTACCACCACTGATGCGCAACTTCATGCGCAATCGCGCGCAGTTTTTCTTCCGCCGCCAAAGCCGACGATAACATGCTCAAACGCGGATATTCCTGACCGCCGAAACACAGCTCCGTCTCCGCGAGCGTGTACGTGGCATAAGGGTATTCGCCAAAGCGTTCGCGATAAAAACAGAAAGCCTCTTTTGCTATCGCCAACGTTTCACGGGGCGTTTTATCCGCATAATAGTAATACGCAAGCTGCGTATTGCCCGCCTTTTCATAAACCACGTGCGCATTTTTATACAGCACGCAAGCAAAATCTCGGACGTTTGTCGCGGAAACGGTGTACACTTTTTTGCTTTCCAAAATCCGTTCTCCCGACGGCTCGCCCGTAGACGCCAGTTCATAGTCTTTGGGCAAGGTCAAACTGACTTTATAATCCGCGCACACGGACACAAAGGGGTCGCCGTCTGAATAGTACGCCGTTTCCACGAAATCCCCGTTCTCGAAATGGCATAAAATCGGGTAAAAATTCCCCAAATTGACCGTTTGTTGCGTAACCCCCGTGCGATGGGATACGTTTGCGAGTTTCGTCAAAAAACCGATATCTAAAACAACTTTGTCGTCGGGATACAGGTCACGTTCTAAGTACACGTAAAGAATATTCTCGTCCTCGCCCATGACTTCCCAGTTTTTCGAGCCGTTGACGCTGGAAATGACCATCTCCCCATAGCTCTCCCCGTCGTAATAGGCATAATCCTCAAACGTGGACGACACCGGTTTATACTGCGCGTTTTTGCGGTAAGCATTTGGGTACATTTGAAATTTCAAAATCGACAAAACCTCGGACGTCCCGTTTTCAAACGTCACCTTCGCCGTGCCGGTCAAAGCCTTATTTTCGGGCACGTATTCCGCGTTAATCTCGTACCTGGTATGCACCTCCGCGTTCTTTTTACAGCCCACCAACGACGTTGCACCACCCATAAAAAGCACCAACGCAAAAAGCCAACCGATTATTTTTTTCATACGCCGCCCCTCCATTTCCCCTTGTCGTCTCATGGTATTGTATGCCGAGGCGGCATGGAATATGCTTTTATACTTTTATGCTTTTATCCCCTACCCCCAACAATAAAAAAGAGGGCTGTTCGCCCCCCTTCTTTTTTATTTTTCCTCTAACGTCAAGTATTCCGTAGGGTCTACTTTCACGCCGTTTTCGCTGATTTCGAAATGCAAATGCGCGCCGTCTTTGTACTCGTTGCCCGTAGGTTCAGCAACCGTAGCAATCACTTGCCCCTTTTCCACCTGGTCGCCCACCTTCAAATTTTCCGCTTCCGTTACGAACCGGTAAGTGGACTTTACCCCGTTTGCATGCGATACCACAATTTCTGTACCGAGTAAAATATCGTCTTTGTAAATACTTTCCACAACGCCGTCCTCGACAGCAAACACTTCCGTGCCCACTTCCGCCATAAAATCCACGCCCGTGTGTACGTAGTAATTATTCAACGTCTGATTATGATAAAAACCGTAATCGCTGCCCACCGTCGCCGTCGCTACGGGCAAAACCATGCCGTCGGGCAAACCGCCAACCGGTTCGTTGCCGCTGTCTTCCTGATTATTAGAGCTGTCCTCATTGCCGCTGCCGTTGCCGCTATCATCGGGCAAAGTAGAGCTTTGGGAAGAGTTATTCCCAGACGAAGGCTTGCGCGAGCCCTGCACATCCCCCGAACCGCTTACCGCAAGCGCCACTGCGATGATTGCAATCAACACCGCGGCACAGCCTATCGCCGTAAATAAATAAAATTTCTTTTCGCCGTTCATGCGTTTTTTCTTGTTTTCGTTGCCGTTCTGTTCTTTCATTTTTTGATACTCCTTCGAAATTTGTATGTACATTTTTGACCGCCGCATCGGTTTTTATACCTTCCGTTTGCGTTTTTCTTAAAATCCGCCAAAAATAATCGGAGTCCCCACCGCGCACCGCGTCCCCTCGATGGCAATATGCAAATTGACCGCGTACCCATACAGGTCTATCCCCTTTCCAAGCTTTTTCGCGCTTGCATAATAGGAAACGACGCCGCACGCCTCTTCCGTGAATAAAATTTCCGCCTCGTACAACCGCAAAATTTCACGCAGCGCCCCCTCTTTTTCCTCTTGCAAGGTAAACGTAACGCTCTCGCCGGCAAGGTAGGGCAAATCCTTGAAAGACAGCGTTTGTTTTATCAAGCTTTGCGAGGATGCGGACTGCAAATAGAAAGTCCTTTCCCCTTGCAAACCTCGCAACGCCACTCTATCCCGCGCGTACAAGCACGCACCCACCGCCAAGCACACGACCAATGCCAACAGCGTGGAAATGCAATTTTTCAATCGGTACAGCAATAAAAAAATCCTCCCGCAACGTTTCTTGCGAAAGGATTATTGACAAATTATTCGATTTTATACCTAAACTCTATTAAAAATCGCCAAGAGGCTCGCCGCCCAACAAATGAATATGCAAATGGGGAACGGTCTGACCGCCGTTAAAGCCCTGGTTGATGATGACGCGATAACCACCCTCTAACCCCAACTCCTTTTCCAAAGTCGGAATGACCTGGAAACAATGTTTTACGATATCCGCGCGCGCGTCGTCCATATCGGCAAGCAACGGGAAATGCGTCTTGGGAATACAGAGATAATGCAATTTTGCCTTGGGCTGAATATCGCGAATGACTATCATTTTCTCATCCTCATACAACCGGGGCGAAGGAATTTCTCCTGCTACAATTTTACAAAAAATACAGTTTTCCATGTTCTTTTTCTCCTTTTTATTTGTTTTTTTGTGCAAGCTTTTATATAGGTTTTATACAAGTTTCGCCAACACGCCGTCCTTGAAAAGCCCTTCCACGCGCACCTGCACGGGGCGTTTTTCCATTTCCCCTGCCACGTACACGCGGATATAATTTTCCGAGTACCCCTCGGTATATCCGTCGATACAATGTTCTGGAACGAGCTCTAAAACCCGTCCGATAAAGCGGCGCATGTATTTTTCCTTTTCCGCCGCGCCCTTTTCCAAAATCCGCTCTACGCGCTCCTTTTTAACGTCCGCGGGCAATTCCTTGTACTTTTTATAGGCGTTCGTGCCCTCGCGCGGAGAATACGGAAACGCATGGATTTGCGCAAACCCGGCTTCCTCTACAATACGCAGGGAATCCAAAAAATCCTCTTCGCTTTCGGTGGGAAACCCAACGATGATATCCGTCGTAATCGCCGCGTTTGGAAAAGCCTCGTAAATCATACGGCACTTTTCTAAATATTCCGCACGCGTGTAATGCCGATTCATACTCTTCAACACCGCGTCCGAGCCGCTTTGCAAGGACAAATGGAACTGCGGCGCAAAATTTTTTACCGTTTTCAACGCCGAAAGAAAACGCTCGGTAATAAGACTAACTTCCAAAGACCCCAACCGAATCCTACTATCCGCGTCCCGTATCGCCAACATCAAATCGGCAAGGTCGCGTCCGTTTTCGTCCTTGTATTCGGACACGTCAATCCCCGTAACCACCGTTTCCTGCGCCGTGCTCGCCAAAATCTCCGTCGCCGCACTCTCCAACCGCCGCGAACGGCTGCGTCCACGAAGATAGGGTATCACGCAATAGGAACAAAACCGATTACAACCGTCCTGAATTTTGACAAAATTCCGCGTTTTCAAACACTCGGGCAAGGGCATTTCCTCGTACGTTTTTTCGTCCTCAATCTGGATTCCAAGCCCATCGCTTTCAAACCCCTCGCGCACGATTTCCAAAACTCTATTTTTGCGTTTTGCGCCCGTCACCGCGTACACGGTAGCCCCTTTTTCTAAAAATGCCGTCGGCGTTTTCTCGGACGCGCAACCGCATATAATCACTTTTGCCGACGGATTTTTCTTGATGGCTTTCCCCACCGTTTGGCGGCTTTTTCGCTCCGCCTCCGCCGTCACCGCGCAGGTGTTTATCACGTACAAATCCGCGCTTTCCATCTCTCTGGAAACCTCGTAACCGAGCTCTTCCAAGCCACGGATAATCGAACCGCTTTCCACGTCGTTGACCTTACAGCCAAGCGTAAACACAACCGCTTTCATCGAAGTTCTCCCAAGGCGAACATGACGACCGAAGTCAACGCTACCGCCGCCGTTTCCGCACGTAGAATGCGTTTTCCAAGCGTGACGGACGCATAGCCCATTTTCGAAGCAAACGCTTCTTCCTCACGGGAAAATCCGCCCTCGCTGCCGATGACAATCGCCGTCGAACCCCGCAATTTTTCCACATCCGCCTTACTTTCCGTGGCAAATTCGCACGCAAATAATTTATTTTCGTATCCTTCCGCCAAGCCGAGCGCTTTTTCCAGCGTATCGCAGTACACCACTTCGGGCGCGACCGCGCGCAAACACTGTTTCGCCGCCTCTTTGGAAACTTTGTTCAACCGTTCCAGCTTATTCGCATTCATGTATGCGGAAGAAAACTCAGAGGAGAATACAATCAGCCTCTTCACCCCTAATTCCACGGCTTTTTGGACGATGAACTCGTTTTTGTCCGCGTTTTTTAAATATCCGAACAGCAGACAAACGTCCGCGTTCGCCTCACGCGCACCAAGCTCTTCACGCACAATATTCAAAAGCATTTGCTTTTTTTCCACCTGCGCGACCACAGCAGTATATTCCTTTCCGCTGTTATCCAAGAGAATTACCTCGTCGCCCACGCCGATACGGAGCACGTTTTTTGCGTGCTCGAATTCCTCTCCGGAAAGTACGGTAATCTCTTCAATTTTATCCACAAAAAAACGTTTCAACGCAGACATGGTACCCTCGTTTTATTCTTTATGCTGCAAGACAAGCGCAAACCATTCGCCTTTTTGTCGCTCGTATACCACTTGCATGCCAACCGCCTCGTACGCGCCTTTTACCATCTCCAAACGGCTCTCGATAATGCCGCTTAAAATGAGCACGCCCTCTTTTTTCAAGTTCTTAGGAATGGACGGCGCGAGCATTTTCAAAACCTCGCCCGTGATGTTTGCCATCATGATATCCCCTTGCACCTCGGTGTTTTCCAAGAGGTTGGAATGCGCCACCACCGTCTTTTCCGCAACACCGTTGAGCTTTGCGTTATGCAAAGAGCTTTCCACCGCAATCGGGTCGATATCCGTCAAGTACGCTTTTGCCGCGCCGAGTTTGATAGCGGAAATCCCCAAAATACCGCTGCCGCAGCCCACGTCGATGCATACGGAGTCCGGCGTGATATATTCTTGCATCAATTCCACGCACATGGACGTCGTTTCGTGTTCCCCCGTGCCAAACGCCATGTTAGAATCGAGCAAAACAACCTGCTCGTCCTTTTGAGGGGCATATTCAATCCATTCGGGTACAACGACAATACGCCCCAAATGAATGGGTCTGAAATGTTTTTTCCAAACGTCAATCCAATCGTCACCGTCCACCGTGCGCTTGGTATCTTCCAGCGTTCCGAACGGGATAAACCCTTCGCTGCGTTCCTGCGCGTCGAAAATATCCTTCATAATCGAGGGCAAAACCTCGCCGGCAACGTCCTCCGCCACGTAACATTTCACCAATACGTCCGAGGGCTTGTCCGCGGTCAAATCATCGTCCATGTAATCCCAAAAAGTAGATTCTTTCGCTGTTTGCAGCGCGATAATATCCGCTCTGTCGCAGATGGTCACGCCATAATCGGTGTAAGCCCACATGATATCGGAGATAATTTCACTTGCCTCCGTCGTCGTATGAATCGTCAATTCTATATATTTCATAACCGTTACCTCACGGAAATATTATAGCATTTTGACCGCGCAGTGTCAACAATTTGCACGATAAAAGGCTACGCGCAAAACGCATAGCCTTTTTCTTTACCGCTAAAAACACTTCAAACACTTCGTATAGCCTTGGCTTAATAGCGTTTCCAAAGCCGTAGTCGTTGTTTGTTTGTTTTTTGAGGAAATTTTTGCCACCAAATAGCAAGTTTGCTTATGTATTTTTTTGGTACTCGTATTTAAAACATACGTTACCGTAACAGGTTTTGTACTCCCCTGCGAACTGTTTTTTGAACTACTATTTAAAGAAGAACTACTACTGTCATCATCAGGGGGCGCAGACTCCTTTCCACTGCTCGGTTTCGAGCTATTTTTACTTGAATGCATTTGACTTGAGCTGGAATTTTCTTCATCGTCCACTACGATGGAATTATTTATCCCCGAAGAGCTATCCCCTAAACTACCGCTATTTACCTCATCTAACCCCGATATTGTCCCTGCGCCAACAAAAAACATTATCCCTGCTAACGTGCACGCCAACCAAGTTTTTATTTTTACTTTCTCTAATAGAAATTTCCTAATCTTTTCCGTCGGCATAAATAAAATCCCCGCCAAAATAAAAAAGATAGAACTTACTCCTAAAAAGATTAACGCCGAAGCAAAGCAAAAGGCTGCAGCTATCCATTGCCATATTTTTCCCTTATTCATAGAAACCCTCCATATAAAACTACCGTTTTGGTAGTTTTGGTATAATTATACTACCAAAATGGTAATATGTCAAGTGAAAGGAAAGAAAAATATGGACATATTATTAGGGAAAAGATTAAAAGAACTAAGAGAGGAAAAGGGATTGACCCAAAAGGCGATTGCACAAAAGCTCAATCTCCATAGCGTCACTTACTTGCACTATGAAAAAGACCAACGCGAACCTCCTTTAAAGGTTTTGGTTGACATGGCAATTTTTTTTGAAGTGACAACGGATTATTTACTTGGCTTATCCGACGAATATTAAAAGGCTACGCGCAAAACGCATAGCCTTTTTCTTTACCGCTAAAACGGCTTATTTGATATTTTTATACAAAGGTCCGTAAGCTTGGCAAGCTCTGTAATCCTGACCTTCCTTGTCCATACCGAATGCATTCCATGCCGCAGGACGATAAATGTCATCTTCGGGAACGTTATGCATACATACGGGGATACGGAGCATCGAACACATCGTAATGAGGTCTGCACCAATATGGCCGTAGGAAATCGCACCGTGGTTCGCACCCCAGTTCTGCATTACTTCGTATGCCGTCTTGAAAGGGCTGCCTTCCTTGCCGTCACAGCGAGGAGCAAACCAAGTGCAAGGCCACGTGGGGTTGGTTCTTTCCATCAACGTGTCGGAAACTTCGTCGGGAAGCTGTACCGTCCAACCTTCTGCAATCTGCAATACGGGACCCAAACCCTTTACAAGGTTCAAGCGAATCATCGTGCAGGGCATTTCCGCTCTCGTCGTGTAATGGCTGGAGAAACCGCCGCCACGGAAGTTATCAAACCCGGCTTCGCACCATACGGTAGCGTCCGTCATCTTCTTGATATCTTCGTCGGTGACTTCCCACCACTTCTTCATGATAGCGTTGCCGTTTTCGTCCTTGCATTCGCCGCAAGCGTCCAAGCACGCCGCACCGGAGTTCAAAAGGTGGATAATACCGTTAGATTCCGCTGCTTTGCCTTCTAATTTATAACCCGTAACGCGTTCGGTTGCTTCACCCGACCAGTACGTACGAACGTCTGCGAAAATTTGCGCTCTGTGCGTGAGCAATCTCATAAACAACATACCCAAACCGTTCAAAACGTCGTTTTCCGTTGCCAACGTATACGGTTCTCTCGCACCTTCATAGTCAAACGAGGAGCTAAGAAGCGCTTCGGGATAGTCGCAGTTGGGCCAATGGTCCGTCCACTGTCTTTGGCCTTGGAAGCCGCCGGCAATCGCGTTATGACCTACCATTTCTTCTTCAAAGCCTGCGGGCAAATTCTTGTTGCCTGCCATGAGGTCTTTGATGATGCAGTACATCTTCACGGTGAATTCCCACTGTTTTTCCTTTTCCTCGTCGGTGAACTTGATACGGCGTTCTTTGCCCAAAAATTCTACCGATTCGGGGTTATCGTCTCTGCCCATCTTGCAATGTTCTTTCGTCCAAGCAAGCGCTTTTTGATATTCTTCTTCGTTGTAGATACCTTCTTCCATGCGGCGCAGAATTTCCACTTCGTCTACCGATTCTACGCGCATACCAAGATAGGATTCCATGAAATCCTGATCGATAATCGAACCTGCAATACCCATGCATTGCGAACCAATCTGCAAATAGGATTTTCCACGCATGGTAGCAACGGCAACCGCCGCACGACCAAAGCGCAATAATTTTTCTTTTACGTCCTCGGGAATGGTCGTTACCATATCACGGTCCTGTACCTCATGACCGTAAATCCCGAACGCAGGCAAACCTTTCTGCGCATGCCCAGCCAAAACCGCCGCCAAATATACAGCGCCCGGTCTTTCCGTGCCGTTAAAGCCCCAAACCGCCTTAATCGTCGTGGGATCCATATCCATCGTTTCGCTGCCATAGCACCAGCAAGGCGTTACGGACAACGTAATGTCTACGCCCTCTTTTTTGAACTTGTCCGCGCAAGCTGCCGCTTCGGGTACACGCCCGATCGACGTATCCGCCATAACAACTTTTACGGGCTCGCCATTCGAATAGAAAAGGTTTTCCTCAAACAGTTTTTTCGCCGCGTTCGCCATCGCCATTACTTGGTCTTCCAAGCTTTCGCGCAGTCTCATAGGCCCACGTCTGCCGTCTACGATAGGTCTGATACCGATTACGGGATAACTGCCGATATATCTCGATTTTGCCATATTTATTTTCCTCCAATTTTTTCATTGTTACTATAATTATATACTTGCTTTTTAGGGATTACAAGTGATATAATAGGAAAAAAGTATAATTATTTTCACATCTTTAAGACTATTATGATATATAACGAATTAAAACAACACGGGAGAGGCGATTTCCCCTTTGAATTGTACCAAGTAAACGCAGACCATCCCAAGTACGAAATGGCATTCCACTGGCATACGAATTTAGAACTGATTTGGGTAAAAACAGGAGAATTGACGTTGACCTTGGACAATCGTTCTTTATTATTGCAAAGCGACGAAATTGCTATAGTCAACAGCGAAGTCGTCCACGGTGCTTCGCCCCAAAACTGCGTTTACGAATGCATTGTATTCAATCTCGCTTTTTTAAAGACGGGAAACCTCGCCTGTGACGCTTTTTTGGATG
>JAZQGK010000147.1:0-4994 GCA_045539975.1 Candidatus Scatosoma sp.
TGATTTTCTTGCATTTTTCTTGTTATTTATTCATTCTCGGGTAAATATCAAACAAATTCTGTATTTTTTCTTAGAAATAATACTTAAAATGCTCCAATAGTTATGTCACACGTAACTATTATTCCTGGAAAAGTAATTTAATTATGTCACGCATACTGTAAGTGAAACAGCAAGAATTGCACTTATATCTATTCAAAAAAGAAAAATCCCCTCTTTAAAAGCAGAGGGGCAATATCCTTTACAAAGGGGTTTTATATATTGTTTCACAAATAATGTTTCATGTTTGCGATAGCTTTTCTAAAAAATTGGTTAACCAGTTTTTTACGGCAAGTTCCGTTTCGTTGTTTTCAAAAACATGTACGTGGGCATTTTGTAGTTTTTTCTTGCCGAGATCAGAATCTATATCAAATTGATTTTTAATTCTATTTAAGATCTCCTCTTTGCTAAGATTATCACGCAATTTCACACTTTCTATTCTCGCCTGCTGATTTCGTTTCACGTAAATTGTTTCATGAAAGTCGTTTTCATAATTGCCTTCAAACAGCAAAGGAACCTCTGCGAAAACAAATTCCCCTTCCTGCTCTTCCATTTTCTTAAACAATTCATTCATTATGATGGGATGTGCTATTTGATTTAGTTTTTTTAATGCGGGTGGATTATTAAAAACGCAAGCTGCAAGCTTTTTTCTGTCTAAACCGTCTGCCGTTACGCATTCAGGGAAAGATTGAGCAATAAGATCTATATATTCTTTAGTTTGACAAATCTCGCGGTAAATTGCGTCGCAGGAAAACGTTGGATACCCCATTTCGCGCGCGCAATTCAACACAAATGATTTACCGCTACCAATCCCCCCCGTTATTGCAATTTTTCTTTTCATAACCATTCTATATCCTATCTTTTTTATAGATGTTTCACAAATTTTGTTTCATAAAGCAATCGAGATTTTACTTCGAATCGTACCAAGTTTTGCCTATACCAGCCTCTACTGTTAACGGAACAGCGAGTGAAACGGCATTTTCCATTCCTTCTTTTAAAATGTTTTTAACAGCTTCGACTTCTTCGTCTGGGCAATCGATAATCAATTCGTCATGCACTTGCAAAACTAATTTTGCTTTAAACCCTTCGTCTTTTAGTCTTTTCGACACGTTAATCATTGCGATTTTTATAATATCAGCGCTTGAACCCTGCAAAGGCATATTCATCGCTGCGCGTTCCCCAAAAGAACGTATATTAAAATTGGACGAACGAAGCTCGTTAATTACCCTGCGTCTACCAAGCAAAGTTTCAATATGGCCATTTATTTTTGCCTTTTCAACGTTCTCGTTCATATATTGTTTTACCGCAGAATAAGTTGCAAAATAACGATCTATATATTCTTTTGCTTTTTTTGAGCTAATATTTAAATCGCTGGCAAGCCCAAAAGCACTTATGCCGTAAATTATGCCGAAATTTACAGCTTTTGCCTCGCGGCGCATTTGTGCGGTTACCTCTTCCAATGGTACTTCGAACACTTGTGATGCAGTAATCGCATGAATATCCTTTTCCTCGCAATAAGCCTCTATCAATTCTTTGCAACCTGAAAAATGAGCCAAAAGGCGCAATTCAATCTGCGAATAATCGGCGTCAATTAATACGCAACCGTCGCTTGCGGTGAACAATTTCCTCAATTCGCGTCCTTCATCAGTTCTAACGGGAATATTTTGAAGATTTGGATTCGTGCTAGAAAGTCTACCTGTTTGGGTGTTGCTTTGATTGTACGTTGTATGCACTTTCCCGTCAATAATTAAAGGTTTAAAGCCTTCAATATATGTCGAGTTAATCTTTTGAATTTTTCTATATCGCAATATGCAGCGTACAATTTCATGTTCCGATGCAAATTTTTCCAATTCTTCGGCTGTGGTTTTATAATTCTTGCTTTCCTTAGTCTTCTTTGAACCATCGCCAATTTTCAATTTTTCAAACAATATCTTACCAAGCTGTTGCGTGGAATTCACGTTGAACTTTTCCCCTGCAAGCTCGTATATTTTTTCGACCAATTCGTTAAGTTCGGCGTTATATTTAATGGAGAATTCTTGTAAAGCTTGCGTATTGACGGAAATCCCTTGCTTTTCCATGTCATAAAGCACTTTAACTAAGGGTAATTCCACGTCGTTATAGAGCCGCCTTTCCGCATCCCGTAAACGTTTTTGGTAATACTCAAAAAGATACAATAATCCAAATGCAAGATTTTTCTCAGGCAAAGCTAAAGTTTGCAAACAAAATTCCAGTTTATCAGTATTTCCAAGCCCCTCCGACAAACATTTTATGATAGAGACGTCTTCAAATGGCGCAGAAAAGGCAACGTCGTATTGATCAAGCAAATGCATAACTTCTTTCGTATTGTAAGAAATTACCCTCTTTTTGCCCCAATAAACGGCCTTTAACAGCGGTATAAGCTGGTAATCATAAAAACCTACGTCCAAAAGCCCCGTCATAATAGGAAAGACGTATTCTTTTACTTCTTTCGAGTTGGTAGTGTCAGATAATGCAAATCGAAAAGAGTTTCCGTCCCAATGGCAAGCAATATATTCAGCGTTAGAATTGTCAATAATTGCTATTCCCTCTTGGATAGTTTGCGGCAACACTTCTAAAACAGATTGTTTTTCTTCTACCTTAGAAGTTGCCTCACTATCATTGGACTCATCCTCAAAAATATTCTTCGCAAGGAGACTTTTAAACTCTAATTCAGCAAATTTGTCTTTCACGTTTTTGGAAAAAGTCTTGGGTAAAACACAATCACAAAGACAGAGCTCAATGGGCGCATTTACATCAATTGTTGCAAGTTGCTTGGAGAAAAATGCCATGTCTTTCCCCTCTAACAGCCGATGATTCATCGCCCCGGTCACTTCGTCTATATGTGCATAAATCCCCTCAACGTCGCCATATTTTTTTAATAAGTTGGTTGCAGACACTTCTCCTACGCCAGCGACGCCGGGAATATTATCCGATTTATCGCCCATAAGAGCTTTCAATTCAATAATTTGCGCGGGTCTAAGTCCAATTTCATCTAAAAAATTAGCGTTTGTCAGTTCCAAAATATCGCTGACGCCGCGTTTTGTATAACAAACGTTAGTCGTATCGTCTACAAGTTGATACGAGTCCCTATCTCCGGTATATATAAAAGTTTGAAGGTCGAATCTTTTTGCAAGCGTACCAATGATATCATCCGCCTCATAGCCAGGCAATTCGCAAATGCAGATATTCATCAGCCGTAAAACTTCTTTTAAAATTGGCATCTGAACGGCGAGGTCGTCCGGCATGGGTTTTCTCCCTGCTTTATATTCCGCATAAGTTTTATGGCGAAATGTTGGCGCGTGTACGTCAAATGCTACGGCAAGATGCGTGGGTTTCTTGTCGGATATAATTTTGAAAATAAGTTTTATAAAACCAAATACACCGTTTGTCGGCAAGCCGTCTTTGGTGGTGAATACTGGTGTTGCATAGTAGGCTCTATTTAATAAGCTATTGCCATCAATTAAAACGAGTTTTTCCATGTTTTCTTATCTTCCCTTTTTTTCTTCTCTAATATTTTACCACGAAATAAAAAAAATCGCAAGAGAATATAAAAAATATTCAAAAAAAATAAAAAAATGCCTATTAAACGCTTGATTTTTTTTCTTTTATGAATTATAATAATAAAGCTTTCAATCGAATGCCGAAGTGGTGGAATGGCAGACGCGATGGACTCAAAATCCATTGGTAGCAATACCGTGTGGGTTCAAGTCCCACCTTCGGCACCAAATAAGAATAAAACGAGCTTTGATGATAGTCAAGGCTCGTTTTATTTATGTATTGTTCCCCTTTCGATTTATATGACAAAACCTCCCTGTTTTTACGAAAACAGGGAGGTTTTGTATTTATTTAAGAATATTTTTAATAATTGCTTTCATTTCCTCGAACTGAGCTTCCATTTCACTTGCCAAACGAATTTGTGTGCGACAACGAACAAGGTTGTGTCCAGGATATTTCGTAGCAAAATATGTATCCCCAGACAAGTAATCCGTCAAGAAACGCATGCCGCATTCAATCGTCATCAAATAAGAACCGTAAGGCAAAAGTTCTGCTTCATAAGGCGTAATACTATCTTTTACTGCACCGCAATAACCTTCTGCGTATACTTTAAATAATTCAATGTCGAAATGCACCTTATTTAAGTCTTTTTCGTCCTCTGCCGCCGTAGACGCGCCAAAACGAATAGAATCGCCAAAGTCAAACAACATGGAGCCTGGCATAATGGTATCAAGGTCAATAACAGCGCGAGCCTTGCCTGTTTCAACGTCCATTAAAATATTGTTTAATTTTGTATCGTTATGTGTTACTCGAAGAGGCAATTTTCCATCTTTTAAGCCCTGCATAGCAATTCCGTAGGTAGCTTCATGCGAAAGAATGAACTCAATTTCCTCTTTGCATTCTTGGGCTCTGCCAAATGCGTCCGCTTCAAGCGCAGCTTTAAAATCTGCAAAACGTTTGGGCGTATCATGGAAACGCTTAATGGTTTCCGTGAGTTTGGAGGCATCAAATTCGGCAAGATAGTTTTGGAATTCACCAAAAGCCTTACCGGAGTTTTTAAAAACTTCTTTATCGCTTGCCGTTTGATAGGTAACGGTGTTTTCGATGAAGTCATAAACGCGATAGCAGTCTGCTTCTTTTAAGAAAGATTCTCCACTCTTTGTTGGAATAACGTTTAAGGTTTCAATCCCACGCGAAGCAAGATGCTCGGTAACGCCACAAATATTGGCCATGAGGCTATCGGGATCCGTAAAAACGCGCGTATTCATTTTTTGCATAATATATCGTTTTTCAGTCGTTGTAACAAGCAAGGTTAAATTGATATGCCCCTCGCCGTAAGGACAGATATCTATAACTTCACCGATTAATGCGAATTTTTCTGCTACATTTTTATATTCATTCATATATTGAGACATAATTCCCCTCCCAAGATTGATTATCTTCAT
>JAZQGK010000148.1:0-3223 GCA_045539975.1 Candidatus Scatosoma sp.
TGTTCGAGTGGGTAAGGGGAATTATGCCTCTCTTGCGTATGGTAGCGCATATACGGACAAGGATACGAAAAAATAATTTTTATTTTCCTACGGAAAATGGGGTTCGAAAAGTTGACAACGTGGAATAGGAATGGTATAATAATAAAAATGGACAGGTGAGATATGTTTTCTACTGAGATTAAGGCAATGTCTATACAGAAATTCAACCGTTTCGATATGGCACGTCGTGAGAACGGTTGTGTTACTGTTTCCATTTTTTCAATTTTATACTTTTTTAACGGGAAACGGGACTGATTTTTGAAATCAGTCTTATTTTTTATAAAAAACACGCAACAAGGCAAATTAATACAAAAGGGATATAAGAATGAAAAAGAAAAAGATTTATTTGACGTTACAAAACGGAGCTGTATTTAAAGGCTATTCTTTTGGTGCTAATGGTGACGTTATGGGCGAACTCGTATTCTCCACCGGTATGGTTGGATATATCGAAACCTTAACGGATCCGTCAAATTATGGGCAGATCGTTGTGCAGACGTTCCCACTGATTGGCAATTACGGCATGATACATTCCGATGTGGAAAGTGATCGGGCGTGGGTATCCGCTTTTGTTGTGCGCGAAGTTTGCGACGAGCCGTCTAATTTTCGGGCGGAAGAAAGTTTGGCTGAATATTTAAGCAAAAATGGAGTAGTAGGTTTGTTTGGGGTTGATACTCGTCAACTTACGAAGATTCTGCGTGAGGAAGGGGCGATGAATGCTCGCATTAGTGCAAGACCCTTAACCGAAGTCGAAATAAAAGAATTGGCAAATTATTCTATTGAAAATGCTGTTGAGGCAGTTTCTTCGCGTGAGGTGAATACTTATGGGGACGACGATGCGAAATACACCGTTGCTCTGTGGGATTTTGGTGCTAAAATGAGCACGATTAAGTATTTTACGGAAAAAGGATGTAAGGTTGTCCGTTTGCCCGCTTCTTCCACAGCGGAAGAGATTTTATCATATAACCCGGACGGGGTTGTATTGAGCGACGGCCCGGGAAATCCCAAAGAAAATATAGAAATTATCCATGAAATCAAAAACTTGCTTGGAAAGAAACCGGTATATGGCGTAGGGCTGGGGCATCAGTTGATAGCTTTGGCGCTTGGCGCGGATACGGTAAAACAAAAATATGGTCATCGCGGTAGCAACCAGCCTGTAAAATGTTTGCAATGCGGTAAGGTATATATTTCCGCGCAAAACCATGGTTATGAGGTGGTTTCTGATACGGTTAAATCGGGAAAAATTCGTTTTATTAATGTAAATGATGGGTCTTGCGAGGGGATTCATTATGAGGATTTAAATGCTTTTACCACCCAGTTTACTCCCGAAGCGTGTGGGATTGGATATGTTGAAAACCCTTTGTATAACAAGTTCTTTGCAATGATGGAAAAGGAGAAAGAACATGCCTAAGAGAAGTGATATTAAAAAAGTATTGGTAATTGGTTCCGGCCCCATCGTCATCGGTCAAGCGGCTGAGTTCGACTATGCCGGTGCGCAGGCTTGTCGTGTCATGAAGAGTGAAGGGGTGAACGTTGTGCTCTGCAATTCAAACCCTGCAACTATCATGACGGATAAGGCGCTTGCGGATGAGATTTATTTGGAGCCATTGACCGAAGAGTCGTTAAAGAGAATTATTATAAAAGAAAAACCCGACAGCTTACTTGCTTCGCTTGGCGGACAAACTGGTCTTACTATGGGTTGCAAGCTTGCAAAATCTGGTTTCCTGGAAAAGCACGGCGTAAAGCTGATTGGTACAAAATTGGACGCGATTGACCGTTCTGAGGATAGAGAGCTGTTTAAGGCGACGATGGAAAAAATCAATCAACCCTGCGTGCCGTCCGATATTGCATATACCGTAGAAGAATGTGTATCTATCGCCAACAAGCTTGGGTATCCCGTCATTATTCGTCCGGCGTATACCCTTGGAGGCGCAGGCGGTGGCGTGGCATATAATGAAGAAGAACTTCGTTTGATTTCCCACAATGGGTTGATGCTTTCGCCGATTACGCAGGTTTTGATTGAGAAATATATCGCAGGGTGGAAAGAGATCGAGTTTGAGGTGTTGCGTGATAGCGCAGGAAACGTTCTTACCGTATGTTCTATGGAAAACGTAGACCCTGTTGGTATTCATACAGGCGACTCCATTGTTGTTGCGCCTGCGGTTACTTTATCGAGTGTAGAATATGGGATGCTTCGTAACGCAGCGTTGTCGATTATTACGGAGCTTGGTATTGAAGGAGGCTGTAACGTACAGTTTGCGCTGAATCCTGATAGTTTTGAATATTCCGTTATTGAGGTAAATCCTCGTGTTAGCCGTTCGTCTGCGCTTGCGTCGAAGGCAACGGGCTTCCCGATTGCCAAGGTAACGTCGAAAATTGCACTTGGCTATACTCTTGATGAGATTGTGAACGACGTTACGGGTAATACGTATGCTTGTTTCGAGCCCACAATCGACTATTTAGTTGTAAAGATGCCCAAGTGGCCGTTTGATAAATTCTTGTATGCAAAACGTGAGTTGGGTACGAGAATGAAGGCGACGGGCGAAGTTATGTCCATCGGTACGTCGTTTGAAATGGCAATGATGAAGGCGGTTCGTGGTGCGGAAATTTCTACGAGTACCTTTAATTATAAAAAGTTTATTCACTCTACCAAGGAGGAATTGCTTGCGAAATTGCCGGAAATGACGGACGAGCGTATTTTTGTTGTGTATGCGGCGTTAAAGAAGGGCGTTTCTGTGGATGAAGTGTTCAATATCACAAAAATTGACCGTTGGTTCTTGAACAAGTTTATGAACTTGATTCGTTATGAAGAGACGCTTGGAAAAGGAAAATTAACGCGAGAATTATACGAGGAGGGGAAGAGACTGGGTTACTTGGATAAGGATATCGCCGCAATTAGCGGACAAAAGATTCCTTATAGAAAGAAAGTCGCTTACAAGATGGTAGATACTTGTGCGGCGGAATTCCCTGCAAAAACTCCGTATTTCTATTCCACCTTTGACCCTCATGAACACGATGAGGCAAAACCTTTCGTTGCTAAGAGTGATAAAAAACGCATTGTTGTTATCTCCACTCACCAAAACATTGATGGATTTAAAGAAAAACTCTCTAAAGAGTTTACATTTAAAAACTTTAAATTCGTTAAAAGCGGTGAATTTAACTTAATCCAAGAGTTTTAAAATTTAAT
>JAZQGK010000149.1:0-9740 GCA_045539975.1 Candidatus Scatosoma sp.
GTTCCTTTGCTTCCAAAAGAGCCTCTTTTAATGCTCTCTTGCTTTCTTCTCTTCCGTTTGCACGGATAAGTTCGGCTTCGTTTTCCGCATCACTGACAATTTTTTCAACTCTTTGTTTTGCGGAGCCCACTTTTTTATCGGTCACGATTTTATAAACCAACGCACCGATAACCAAACCAAGCACTGCGGTACCCACGGCAATACCAATAGCCGCGCCGATATGCAATTTAGCGAGAAACAGGACGCTCAAATTAACGTTTTGCATTTTGTGCCTCCTGTAAAAATTAAATTGATAAAACCATTATTTCAACAGATTTTGGCAAAAATCCGACTTATAATTTTTTCTATCAAATCTATTTTACAATATATTTTTATAAATGTCAAATGTTTGACTAAAAATTGTTTCGTTTGATGGTAATTATTTAGCAAAAAAAGGAAACGATATTAAACCGCTTCCTTTTTTTCATCATTTATTCGGACTGTTCCTCTTCTTCAACTTTTCCGCGAGCCGCTTCACGAATTTTTTGTTCAATCTCTGCTTTTACTTCAGGGTTTTCTTTCAAATAAATACGCAGTTTTTCTCTGCCTTGCGCAATTTTATTCCCATTGTAGCTAAAGAATGAGCCACTCTTTGCAATAATATCGTATTGGACGCCCATATCCATAATGCACCCTTCTTGGGAAATACCCTCACCAAACACGATATCAAATTCAGCCTGACGGAAAGGAGGCGCTAGCTTATTCTTGACAACTTTTGCCTTCGTTCTATTCCCCATCGCGCCTTCTGCATCTTTCAAAGTATCCATTTTACGGATATCCAAACGCATACTTGCATAGAATTTCAATGCTTTACCGCCGGGTGTCGTTTCAGGATTTCCAAACATAATACCTACTTTTTCACGGAGCTGGTTGATGAAAATAACACAAGTTTTGGACTTGTTTACAATCGCAGTCAATTTACGCAATGCCTGCGACATCAAACGAGCCTGCAAACCAACGTGCGTATCACCCATATCCCCTTCAATTTCCGCCTTGGGAGTCAACGCCGCAACCGAGTCGATAACGATAATATCCACAGCCGAACTTCTAACAAGCGCGTCCGTAATATCAAGAGCTTGTTCACCGGTATCAGGCTGCGAAACATATAAATCTTCAAGGTTTACGCCTAATTTCTTCGCATATACAGGATCGAGTGCGTGTTCAGCATCGATAAACGCCGCAACCCCACCCATTTTTTGAGCTTCTGCTACGGCATGGAGTGCAACCGTGGTCTTACCAGAGGATTCAGGGCCGTAGATTTCGATAATTCTACCGCGAGGGAAACCGCCGATCCCCAACGCCAAATCCAACGTCAAGCAGCCGGAAGGAATTACTTCAATTTCCGTTTGCCCCGCCTCATCACCAAGACGCATAATCGAGCCCTTGCCGTATTGCTTTTCAATCTGCAATAAAACGGCGTCTAATGCTTTCATTTTTTCCGTGTTTTTTTCGTTTGCCATTTATCTATCTCCTAATTATTTTTTTCTATTATAAATCTTTTAACTGCTTATAAGCAAAAAACAATGCATAATTAATTGCTTTTTCTGCAATTTCCTTCCTATCGCCATCAAAAATATAACGATACACCCGAATTCTCTCTTTTGTCCCGACTGCGATATAGCAAAGACCGACTGGAAGCATCGAGCGGTCCGACTTAGGCCCGGCCAACCCAGTTGTAGCGACTGCGACGTCGCAATCCCCCGTATTCAATAATCCGTATGCCATTTCATACGCCGTTTGATCGGATACCGCGCCGAGGGTCTTTAACGTGTATTCCGTTACCCCTAAACGCTTTACTTTAGAGTTTTCGTTATAAGCGTTTACGCCTTCAAAATATACCTCACTTGCCCCAGGCACAGACGTCAATCGCTTTGCAATCCCCCCACCTGTAAAAGATTCTGCCACGCTAATTGTGCGTCGACGAAGTTTCAATACATTAATCAACTGTTCTTCAAGCGGAACATCCGTCAATGCATATACCGTATCACCTAATCCGTCCGCTAAGATACGTAATACATCGTCAATTAATATCTTGGGGGCGTTGCTGTCATATGTAATCTCTATGACGTCTTCATCAAATTTTCGCGTACGGGCAAAAGTAGCTTTGTTTCCACACATCGACTTTGCTTGCGACAAAAGTCCTTCCACGCGCGCTTCGTTTGCCCCAACCGCACGAATGGTGATTTTATCATAACGTATTCCATGCTTTTTTTGTAAAAATGGAATACAAACATTTTTCGCAAACGCTACTCCGGTATCCGATTCATCTGAAGACAATAAAAGCAGCGTACTATTTTCATCGTGATATACGCTAGCTGCACCAAATGAATTCGCCAAACTGTTTTCCGGAAAAGCGTCTGAAACATAACGTTTCGCCACCGGTAAAGCTGTTTTATCCGTCAGTAAAAGAATCGTTTCGGCTTGCTTTTTTAAATCGCTGATACAGCCGCGCACTTGTTCTTCATTCTCTTGAGGCAAAACCCGAATCTCGTCAAACGTGTATCCAGACAGAAAAAAAGCATCTAAAACAGCCGACGTACCAACGTCGGTCAGCGCGACCTTTTTTCTTAATACGACACATACGTTCTTCATTTGCATTCCTCTTTATTATTTGGACTTTAAAACCTGTTTATTCTTTACAACGTAGGAAATTCCCGACCAAATCGTAAGAATGGTTGCCACTGCAAATAATCCAAGGCCAATCCATCCAACAATAGACTGTACTTTGCCTGTTAAATCCGCCGCAATAATCAAGATAAAGATGCTGATGTCTTGAAACGTCGTTTTATATTTACCGAGCATATCAGCTGCCATAACCAATCCGCTGGTTGCTGCAATTTGACGAAAAGCACTGATAATTAATTCTCTTGCCATGATAATGCAAACACATACAGCCGTTGCTATATATAAAACATTCCTTAATTTTCCAAAAGCAAAGAATAAGCCGCCTTGTAAGGTTAAAAGCAACATCATTGCCGTAGAAACCAGTACTTTATCCGCAATCGGGTCTAAAAATTTGCCTAAATTTGTCACAAGATTATACTTTCTAGCGATATACCCATCGATAAAATCCGTGCATGCCGCCAAAGCAAAAATCACCCCGGAAATTATATAGTTATAGGGCAAAATTCCATCTAAAAAGAATACCGCCACAAAAATAGGAATCATAAAAATTCTTACTAATGTAATTTTATTGGGTAAATTCATAATCAACTTTCTCCTTCATAATCCTCTGTATAACCATATAAATCGTAACTGTCATTACGCGTTATATGCACTTTATAATACTCGCCTTGAATGGCATTCGCCGCATTGAAATACACCTTCCCGTCAATATCAGGAGCATTAAAATACGCGCGTCCAACAAAACAGCCTTTGTCATAGTCAATGCCGTCGCATAATACTTCTAATTCTCCCCCAACGAACTTCGATAAAATTTCAAAAGAAATCTGTTCTTGTATTTTATACAAAGCTCGCACACGGCGTCCCTTGGTGGCATGATGCACTTGACCTTTTAAGCGATACGCCGCCGTATCAGGTTCACGAGAATATGCAAAAAAACCACAATTTACAAACTGTGCTTCTTTTAAGAAACCTTGCATAGCCTCAAATTCCTCTTCTGTTTCCGTCGGAAAACCTGAAATAAAGGTGGAACGGATAGCAATATTAGGAATTTCCTCCCGAAGCTTTTGCAAAAGCGCCAAATAACCTTGACGAGTGCCCTTACGGTTCATCAATTTCAAAACACGATTTTCTGAATGCTGCAATGGAATATCAATATACTTCAAAATTTTATCATTGTTGGCGATTTCGTGTATAAGGTCATCTCCAATCACATCGGGATAGCAATACAACAAACGAATTTTTTGAATATTTTCCAACGCGGACAGTTGTTTTAATAAATCCACAAACCGATTTTCGCCGTATAAATCTTCCCCATAGCGCGTGGAATCCTGCGCAACTACTATCAATTCTGAAATATCGCCAAGTTCTTCCGCTTCCTTTAAAAGGCTTTCCATAGGATAAGAACGGTACTTGCCGCGAATTTTGGGAATTAGGCAATACGTACAATGATTGTAGCAGCCATCGGCAATTTTCAAATACGCGTAATGCTCGTCCGTTGTCAATACCCTGTCGTGAATGTAAGAATCTTTATTGACACCGACATAATTCACGCGCGATTGCGACGAATAGGACGCTTCTAAAGCCTCGAACAATTTCTCATAGTTCTCTATTCCCAAGAAAACGTCAGCTTCTTGCAACGGCGCGTATAATTCCCCGATAAATTTCTGCGGAAGGCAACCGGTTACAACTATTTTTTCCAAATTCCCATCTTTATAACCAGCACATTCTAAAATGGTATCGATAGCTTCCGTGCGCGCAGATTCAAGGAATGCACAAGTATTAATAATGACAATTTGTGCTTTATTCAAATCATCCGTCAACGTATATCCTCGTGCTTTGATTAAACCGAGCATTTTTTCTGTATCCACTCGATTTTTATCACAACCAAGCGATATCACGCCGAATATCTTTTTTGATAACATATAAGCCCTTATTTCCTACGGTTGTCAAGAAAACAACCGCAGACATTTTTATTTTTTATTGTAAAGGACCGTACTTACTTTCAAATTCTTCCTTGGTAATAAGTACTTTTCTTGCCTTTGCTCCGTCAAACGGCGAAATATAACCCATATCTTCCATCCATTCAACAATCTTACCCGCACGGTTATAACCTGCAGAGCATTTACGCTGAATCATGGAAATAGAAGCGCTACCACTGATAATAACGTGGCGCAACGCCTCGATATGCATCGGGTCAATTTCTTTTTCGCCTACTCCCGCACCGCTATCATCCCCACCGTATCCACCGCGGGAATTGATAAACGCAGTCGCCTCTTCATCATAATAAGCTTCGTTGTTATTCTTAATGAAGTTGACAACCCTTTGCGATTCTTCCGGGGATATAAATGCACTTTGTACACGTGCAGGCGCCACAAGGCCCGGCATTGTATACAAAAAGTCACCCTTACCAAGCAATTTCTGAGCTCCCGTCTGGTCAAGAATAACACGGGAATCCACGTCAGTCGCTACGTAGAACGCAACACGCGTAGGAAGATTGCTCTTAATAACGCCAGTAATTACGTCTGTAGACGGACGCTGCGTTGCAACAATCAAATGGATACCTGCTGCACGCGCTTTTTGCGTGAGGTTTTGGATTCTATCTTCCATCTCTTTCTTCGCTGCAAGCATCAAATCCGCCAACTCATCAATGATAATAACAATTTTCGGTAATCTGTCTTTCTTTTCCAACTGTTCGTTGTACTGATCAAGATTAACAACGTACTTCCCAGTTCTGCTCATTTGCTCGAATAAGGTATAACGGCGGTTCATTTCACCAATGGCCCAATTCAAGCTTTGTACCGCTTTACCAACGTCCGTGATAATCTCATTAATCATCAAATGCGGCAAATCATTATAAAGTACAAATTCCGTCTTTTTCGGGTCGATAAGAATCAATCGAAGTTCTTCAGGCGAATATTTGTAAATTAAGCTGATAATCAAAGAGCCAAGGAATACACTCTTACCGGAACCCGAAGAACCGGCAACAAGCAAGTGAATCATCTTTGAAATATCACCGTAGACCTTTCTATTTGCAACGTCTTTCCCCATCGCAAACATAATCGACGAGGGTTTTGCATTCACAAACGTATCCCCTGACAACATGCAACCAAGCTGTACAAATTGTCTTTCCTTATTCGGCACCTCAATACTAACTACGCCGTCTTCATAATTAGGATATACGTTTACACCGCTAGAGTGTAGGCTGATTGCGATGGATTGATCCAAAGATACAACCTTTTTCGGCGAGATATTACGAGGAATCGTTACGTTATAACGGGTAACGGTAGGTCCAAACGTCACAGAAGCAATCGAAGCACCCGTCACTTTAAATTCTTCCAACGTGGCGATAATATTCGCCTTAGTGTCTTCTACTTCCATTTGATTTGCAGTCGGTTCGATATCGCGACAATCAAAATCGTCCAACGGCACACGTACATACGGTCTAATAACACGAGGTTTCGGCGGCGCAGGAACGGGTTTAGGCTCTTCTATTTTGACGAAATTATCTTCCTCTAACTTTTGCGCAGGAACGTCACCTACCACGCTAAAACCATTAGAATCTACGTTTCTGCCTCGATCTAAGCCAAAATCAAAATCCGTATCAGCCCTACCAGCACCTCTGTCGTCATACAAAGACTTGCGAGAATTCGTATCGATTTCCTCGCTAAATTCCTCACGAGACGAACCAAATAAATCATTCCGGGAAGACGTGATGTCTCGTGAAAAATCTCTTCCGTCAGCGTCACGCGAATCTTCGATATTTTCTTCTTCATCAAATAAGCTTAACCCATCTCGACCCGTATTGCGATCGTCTTCTCTCTTATCTTCCTCAAAAATATACATGCCTTTATAGCGGTCCTCTTCCACCTCTTGGGCAATTTCTCTATCCAAGTTTCTATCCGAAACTCTATCTCCCTCAATGTGACTTCCAATATCGGTGTTTCGATCGATATTACGATCGGTCTCGTCGCCATCGCGGCCAAAAATATTCGGGTTGGACATAGAGAATAAATCCATGTAATCATGACGACGATATCCCCCGTCACTCGATTTATCCTCGGTTTCACGGTTCGTATCACTGTTTAAGTTTCTATCCGAATCACGTTCCACAAAAGGAGTCGTATCGCGCAAAGATCCTCTATCTTCAAATCTATCCTCGCGATCGCCCACTTTTTTATCCTCATGTCTAGTTTCATATCTAGAGAAATCTACGGGATCTTTCGAGTAAGATTCTTCTTCAATCGTGGGAATCGGTTTAATTTGCGGCGGTTGCGAACCATTGGAACTCATGTTACCGTTATAGTACCCATTGTTATAATTTTGCGTGTTATCCGTTACAACTTTAACGGGGCGCTGCGTGGGCGTTTCGCCGTTAACCGAAGTTTGATATGCGTCCACATAGGACGGAATATACGTCTTATTTACCGGCTCTACCGACGTTTTAACCGGGCGCTTGTTTACGTTTGCATTGGGATCAAACAACAAATTCCGCCTGAAATTTTCCGCAGGCGTACCGCCGAAAAGAAACTCACGGCTATTCCCATAATTTTCATACGTTTTTTGCCCGTTATCAGCTGGAGTTTCATTAGAATCTTGCGCAGCGCCAAAAGGAGAAAACGCATTATGCGGTTTTTGCGCCGCCGTGCCATCCGCGCCCTCAAAAAGGCTAACACCAGGGCGTTGATTCACCGTTGGCGTCGTATATCCAGGCATGGTATTTCCCACCTGTGCCCTTCCCGAGGTGTTATTATCTGCCCCGGTCGGGGTTACAAAAGAATTTCCGGGAATCGTCCCTTGACCTTGATTTTGGTCTTGATTTGGCGTTTGTGAAACAGGGATTTCAATGGGCAATACAGCTTGTCCTTGGTTCTTCTCTGTCATTTCGGTATCATCCGTCTTTTCGCCGGCTTTTTTACATAAAACAACGGCTACGTAAGCAAAAAGAATTGCCAATAACGAAAAAATGATAATCGTACCAATTCTCGAAACTAACTGTACCAGGGCATATACAATGAGTCCGCCAAGCCACCCGGCAACCGTCGTTTTAGGGAATGTTTCGCCCGATTTAAAACAGTAGAAAAGATACCCATCACCATCAAACAATTTGTAGCTAAATGCGGTATGTGCAATTAACGCCAAAAAAGCCACGGAAAGTCCTATTGCCCAACCGATTTTTCTATTCTTTACAAGTCTTTTATCAAGCAAGCCCATAATGCACAAATACAGCGCACCAAGCGTTAAGGGATATGCAAGATAGCCAAATACCCCCATTAAAGCAGTATGTATCCCTGTCCCTAAAGTACCAAAAACAAGACTTTTGGTACACAAAATGAGAAACGCCAAAAAAGAAAACAGCGCGCAGGTAGCAAAAATACTCTCTTTGGTCACTACTCCCGAATCCTTTTTTGTCATCTGATTCTTCTTTTCCCTCTTATTCGTTCGTTCTTTTCCCTTCAAAGGATTCACCTCCACTATCTATACCTAATTATTATAACATTTTTTTTTGAATTTATCAATAGTTTAACAACAAAAAATCGGGTAAAAACGAAGGATTTTTTAATTTTACTTCGTAATTCCCGATTTTAATTTTTAATTGATTTCTTTTAACACGTATTGAGCAACGTAATAAATGTCACCCGCCCCCAAAAACAAAACGATATCCCCATCTTTCACAGTTTTTTTCAACCAAGTTTTTAAAACGTAGACGTTCTCCGCGTATAAGCAGCCCCCTATAATTTGCGCCAACGTTTCGCCTGAACCGGTCGCATCGTAATGTTCTCGAGCTGGATAAGTTTTATAAATCATGAGATTTTTCACCGACCGAAGTATTTCCACAAACTCCGTCATCAATAGCTTTGTGCGCGAATATGTGTGCGGTTGAAAAACAACGTATAAATCCCCTTTGCATATGCGTTCTGCCGTGCCGAGCGTAGATTGAATCTCTTTGGGATGATGTGCATAATCGCAGATAAAACTCGCGCCATGATAATTTCCTATCCGTTCAAAGCGCCGTTTTACCGCAGTAAAATCTTCTATCCCCTTCACAATCTCTTTTTCGGAAAAACCAAAAGAGCGCATCGCGGCGAATGCCGCAAGAGCGTTGTATATATTGCAATATCCAATAGCCTTTAATTTGATTCTGGAAATTGCTCGCCCGTATTCCTCTACCGTGAAAGAGTATTGCTCACCATTCACGCGGATATCTGTGGCGCGATAATCGGAAAGTGTATTCTTAACGCCAAAAGAAGAAAAACGGGAAAAATTTTTCCAATTATCATCATCCGCGCAAACAAATGCCGTTTTTGAGTGTAGACAAAACGTATAAAACGTTTGCCGCAAATCCTCCTCGTTGCTATAACACTCCATATGGTCTTTGTCGATGTTTAGCAAAATCGCAACATTAGGCATAATGTGCAATAAATTTTTTTTATACTCACACGCTTCCGTTACAAAATATTCCTCACCATTAAAATAGAAATTGCCAAAGTGATGATCCTCGCCGCCAATATGTGCCGAAAACGGCACCCCACAACTTTTTAAAACGTGCGCACACATCGAGGTGCACGTTGTCTTTCCGTGACTCCCAGCAACGGCGATCACGTTTGCAAATTCACAACAAACCAAACCCAACATTTCCGCGCGCGAATACAAGCATTTTTTCATATGTACAGCTTTTAAAAACTCTTTATTTTCCTTGGAAATAGCGTCGGTATATACTACAATATCAGAATTCAGCAACGCCTCTCGATCATCATCTTCACCAATATACGTTCTTATCCCATAAAACGCCAAATCCTTTGTTTGTTCACTCTTAATACTATCGCTTCCAGCAACCGAATATCCCCATAAAGAAAACAATTTCGCAAGCGCACTCATGCTGATCCCGCCAATGCCTATAAAATAGATATTTCCTCTCTTTTTCGATAATTGATTATACATATAATTATACTATTCCGTATAACAAATTTTAATGCGAAGTATAAACAATTCTTATATTATAAAATTTCTTTTTATATATACGTTTACTTGCAAAAACAAACAGTAAATGATATAATAATTTAAAATATCGATTGTAT
>JAZQGK010000150.1:0-4281 GCA_045539975.1 Candidatus Scatosoma sp.
CGCTGCCAAATTGACAACCACCGCAGGTTTATGTTCGGTGAAAATGCTGTCAATCAGCACTTTATCCGCAATACTCCCACGAATAAAATCCCATTCGCAATCCTCTTTTTCGCTCACCGCTTTTTCGATTTCCGAAAGGCGGTATTCTTTAATGGATACGTCATAATAATCGTTCATATTATCAATGCCGATAATATGAACATTTTGATAAGAACGCAAAAGCTCTAACACGAGATTACAGCCGATAAACCCAGCCGCGCCCGTCACAAGGATTGTTTTGTTGTTCAAGTCTACGTTTTGTTTTAACATATCCCCTTGTACTCCTTTTGCACTCTTTCATAGCTTTCCAAGTTACCGATATCATAGCGTTTACCAGGCATTTCCATTGCGTGCACAGTCGTTTGCGTACAAAGCCAAGCAATATAACTACCAGGCGCATCTACCCCACAACCGCTTTCAATACCTTTTTGCACAAGCCTTGCATCTTCTTTCGTGTAATAATAGAAGGGAGGGCAAGCCCAATTCGATTTCGGTTCAGCGGGCTTTTCCGTCAATCGAAGAATTTTATCATTTTCATCCACTTCCGCTACGCCGCTCTTTTGTAACTTTTGCGTGGATGCTTCATAATAACGCATAATGCAAGACGTACCCTTTTCTTTCGCATAAACGATAAACTTCGTCAAGCTAAAATCAAGAAGGTTATCCCCTGCGATTACCAACATATCGTCGTCAAGTGAAAGTTCATCAATGGCAAATTGAATATCGCGCACCGCGCCAAGACGGGTTTCGTTTGTACTCGTTCCGTCGTCAACAACGGTAATCTTTTGAGCCTTTTGGGCACACCATGTACGGAAACAATCGGCAAATTTGTGATTCGAAATCACCACGTATTCGTCCACCAAGCCAAGCGAATCGATGTCGTCAATCAACCAATCGAGAATGGTTTTATCCTGCACTTTTAATAAAGGTTTTGGAAAGTTTTCCGTCAAGGGATATAATCTCGTTGCATATCCCGCCGCTAAAATCAAACATTTCATAATTCCACCCCGTCTGCCGTATCACAAATATGTACTGAGAATTTTCCTTCCAAAGCAGGGAAGGCTTTTAAATATTCGTTTGTTACGTGCTTTTCTATATCCCATGCAAAGGAAGGATCGATAATTGCCATACAGCAACCCTTAAATCCTGCGCCGCTAAACCGTCCGCCGTAAATACCGTCCGTATGTAACATGATTTCATACAGCGTTTTCAGTTCGTCCGAACCCGTTTCGTAATTATAAATAGAGGAATGTCCGCTTTCAAAAGAAAGCTTTCCAAATGCCTCGAGATCCCCTCTACGCCACGCTTCCGCGCCTGCTTCCACGCGTTTGAATTCCGTATACCAATGTTCTGCTCGTTTGCGCCAATTTTCAGGCAATTTATCTTTATACTGCAAATACGTTTCATAAGGAACGTCGCGAAGGAAAGTTTCGTTAAACTTGCCGTATTCCATACCGCTAAACGCTTTCAAGGCATATGCAGCGCTACGACATTCGTCCACGCGCATATTGAATTTACTCCCCGCAAGAGTACGTTCCACCCCCGAGAAAAAAATCGCAATTTTATACGGTTTCATATTCGGGTTGGTTGGAATTAACTCATAGCTGTCGTCTTTCGTATCAAGGTATAAAAGCTTGCCTTTTTTGGAAAAAACCTCGCAGGATTGATCAAGTTTTCCGCACAAAACGCCGACGTATTTATTTTCCGCCGCCTGCGCCGTTAAAATCATTTCAAGCTCGGTAAGGTGAATATCATTCACCTTGCAAAGCGCGGACAAGAAGGCTATCGTAACTGCGGCAGAAGACGAAAGGCCGCCGATAGGAAGGCTCCCCTCAATCACCCCGCAAAGCCCTATTTTTAAGGGATATTTTTGCGAAAGCATCAACGTTGCCCCACGCAAATAATCCGCCCAATCATTTTCTTTTTGATCGGGTACAGATTTCACGTGCCATTGCGCGCGTTTATTGAATTGTAAAGAAGACAATTCGATAACGCCGTTTTGCTTAGGCGAATAAGCAATATGAATCCCTTTATCAATTGCAAACCCCGTAATTTTACCATACTGATGGTCGCTGTGCGCCCCCAGTGGACAAACACGATAAGGACAAAACGCCACAGCAAAGGGATCTTTTTTATACGTTTCCGCAAACCTTTCTATACAACGCATTTAGAATTTTCTCCAAACCATTTTATCGACGACACCCGTATAAGATTGAATAATCTTCACAACTTTCGTTGAAACGTTTTCTTCCACGTAATCGGGTACGGGAATACCATGGTTGCCGTCATTCGTCAAATCCACCGCCGTTTCCACCGCTTGTAAAAGATGCTTTTCATCAATACCCGCAAGCACAAAGCACGCCTTGTCAAGCGCCTCGGGGCGCTCCGTCGAAGTACGGATACATACCGCAGGGAAGGGCTTGCCGATACTCGTAAAGAAAGAGCTTTCCTCGGGCAACGTACCGCTATCGGACACAACCGCAAATGCGTTCATTTGCAAATTGTTATAATCGTGGAAGCCCAAAGGTTGATTTTGAATTACTCTCTTATCGAGTTTAAATCCGCTTGCTTCCAAACGCTTTTTACTTCTTGGATGGCAGCTATATAAAATAGGCATATCATATTTCTCTGCCAATTTATTAATTGCCGTAAACAAGGAAACGAAATTCTTTTCCGTGTCGATATTTTCTTCTCTATGCGCGGAAAGCAAGATATACTTCTTCGGTTGCAACCCAAGACGGGTAAGCACGTCGCTCGCCTCAATTTCAGCAAGATTGTTATGTAAAACTTCCGCCATCGGCGAACCCGTAACGTATGTTCTTTCCTTGGGCAAACCGCAATCCGCCAAATAACGGCGAGCGTGCTCAGAATACGCCAAGTTGACATCGGAAATGATATCGACGATACGACGGTTAGTTTCTTCGGGCAAGCACTCATCCTTGCATCTATTCCCTGCTTCCATGTGAAAAATGGGAATGTGCAAACGTTTTGCAGGAATAGCCGACAAACAGCTATTCGTATCACCAAGAATAAGAAGAGCATCGGGCTTACAAGCTGCCATCAGCTTGTACGAGCAGTTGATAATATTGCCCACCGTCGCACCAAGATCGTCACCCACCGCATCCATATACACTTCGGGGTCGGCAAGTTTCAAGTCCTTGAAGAATACACCATTCAAGTTATAATCGTAATTTTGTCCTGTGTGCGCGAGAATACAGTCAAAATATTGACGGCACTTGTTAATCACCGCCGCCAAACGGATAATTTCAGGGCGCGTACCTACGATAATCAGTAGTTTTAACTTGCCGTTATCCTTAAATTTCACGTCGGAATAATCCAATCTAATTTTCGTTTCCACTCTCTTTCTTCTCCTTTCTTATCGCTATTTTTTTACATGCATATACAATTTATCCATAATAAATGTAAAGAATTTCCCTACATAATAAGTTGCAACATAAATTATTGGCAACAATATTATATATAGGATTATAGGCGCGAGATTTATTGACAGCATCCCACAGGCTTTTTTCACAAGAATCACACCCTCGTAAACAATGAAAGAGTGGGTTAAATAAATCGAAAAACTTTGTTTTCCATATGCGCTTAGTATCTTCGTTAATTTATTTTTTACCATTTTTTCCATATTGCCATACTTATCAACCGCTATATATGCATACAGAAAAGCAATACTAAACAATGCTGGAACAAACACAAATGCATGTCTAATATTCAAATAGAATAAAATTATTGAGCCTACAAAAGGAATAATCATTTTTACAATGGGCATTCTTACCAATTTTATTTTATCTGTCCTATATAATTCAAATAAGGTAAATCCCAATGAATAAGGTCCAACTTGATTTATAATAAAGAAATACCAAAAATTATTATTATAAATTTGAAAACGAGCATCATATGATCCCAATAAAACGGAAAACGAACAAGTCCCGCAAATAATAATAATGGGGAATAAATAAACTCGACTTTTTTCCCACCACTTAAATTTAAAATTAAAAATTTTAAAAAGTAAAGGCGTAATAATGTAAAGGAGCATAATTGTCCCAACAAACCATCCACCTCTCACAACCAAATTATTTGCCGATGTTGGAATCAATCCGTTTAATAACAATACATTAAAAATTATATCCAACGGTTTTAAACTACTGCCTAATACGTTACGATCCAAAATAAGAGTTGAACACAATCCCAATATTATGTATATAATTATGATAAACATCCATG
>JAZQGK010000151.1:0-10103 GCA_045539975.1 Candidatus Scatosoma sp.
CATGGCTACGATCCGACTTCGATTACGTCAGCTGGGGGGATAACGAGATTCCAGAAGAATATCAAGACGGCAGCTTGTTGTTTGAAACGCCTGCGACGCTCAATGATACTTGGGGATATAAGGCATACGACCAAAACTGGAAAAAGGCGGAGGAAGTTATCCGCATTAAAAAGCATTTAAACGAAAGAAACGTCAATTACCTTTTGAACGTAGGGCCCGATTATCTTGGCCGAATCCCCGGCCCGAGCGTGGATGTTTTAAAAGAAGTAGGCGCAAGAGAAAAACAGTAAGAAAATCGATAACGGCAAGATAAGGACGTGAAGATGGATAAAAAAATTATTACCGTAGCGATTATTGGCGTGGGATTAAGCGGTGGCGAATCTTACGGACGGTATTTTTATCGCGCGACGGATAAATACAAAATTACTGATTTATGCGACATAGACGGGGCAAAATTAGAAAAATACGGCAAAGCCTTTGACGTGGACGAGGCGCACCGTTTTTCGATTGAAGAAAGCTTCTTTCAAGAAAAACGCAGCGATTTGCTCGTTATCGCCACAATGGAAAAAACGCATAGCCGCATCGCTCGCAGAGCTCTGGCTTTGGGGTATGATATTATGCTGGAACAACCCGTTTCCGACGAGCCGGACGAATTGCGAGCGCTCGTAGCAGAAGCGCGCAGAGCAGGCAGAAAGATAATGGTCTGCCACGTTTTGCGGTATTCTTCCATGGTACGGAAGCTGAAAGAAATTCTTGCTAAGGGTGAAATCGGGAAGATTATATCTATGGACGCGACGGAAAACGTTGTCTTTTGGCATGAAGCGCACGGTTTTGTGCGTGGAAATTGGCGCAAGAGTGAACAAACGACGTCCATGGTTGTTACAAAATGCTGTCACGACTTGGATTTGTTGCAATATTTTGCAGGAAGTCAATGCATGTACGTATCCTCGATGGGCAGCCTTTCCTATTTCAAGAAAGAGAATGCACCCGCCGAAGCGACGCCGCGCTGTATGGATTGTTCTTTGAAGGAAACTTGCCCGTACAGTGCAAAAAAGATATATGTCGATTTTTGGAAAGAGTGGGGAAGCCCTGCAAACGTAATGCCGATGAACGCCTTAACGGATACGGTGCCTTTGACGGAAGAAGCTTTGATGAAAGCCGTTCAAGAAGGGCCTTACGGCAGATGCGTGTTTTATTGTGATAACGACGTCGTGGACAATCAAAAAATCATCATGCAGTTTGAGAATGGAATCACCGCGACGCTGAAAATGGAAGCTTTTGTGAAATACGGCGGACGGGAATTGCGGTTCTTCGGCACGCATGGATACTTGGAATTAAACGAAACGCGGGATATCATAACGCTGCATCGGTATTTGGGTAGCGATGAATCTTGGTCAATCTCCTCCTTGGAAGGCGTAGACGACCACGCGTTCCGTGTCGGCAGAATGATTGATACGTTCTATAACGTATTAATCGGTGAAAGCGAGGAAATTGAAACGTCACTTGACGGCGCGGTGGAAAGTCATTACATGGCAATCGCCGCGGAAGAATCGCGCTTGAGCGGCGGCAAGCTGATAGAAATTGAAAAATACCGCAACGGTAAAGCGTTGGTTAAAGATATGATAAGCTATATCCAAACGCATTATTTGGAAAGCATAACGCTGCCGATGGTAGCGCAAGCGGTGGGATATTCTGCGGAGCATTGTTCCAAGGTTTTGCGTACGGCGGTGGGGCTGAGTTTTAGGGATTACGTCAATTCCTTGCGGTTGAAAAAAGCCGCGGAAATGTTTGCGGATAAAAGCTTAAAAATGACCACGTTAGAGATATTATATCGTTGTGGATTTAACAATTCAGCGACCTATTATAGGGCAAAAAAGAAGCTTGAAAAAGAACGTCGTGTTGTCGTTAAAAAAGGAAGTAATAAGGAGTAAGCATTATGGCAAAAAAAATAATTACCGTTTCTATTCTCGGGGTAGGTGCTCGCGGCGGCGAGGCTTATGGGAGATATATGCATAAGTGTGCGGATAAATACAAAATTACGCATCTTTGCGATATTAACGCCGAACGCCTTGAAAAATACGGCGAAGCTTTTGACGTTCCATGTGAAAACAGATTTCTTCACGAGGAAGAATTTTTTGAGAAAAAGCGTAGCGATTTGCTTTTGATTGGTACGATGGATAGACAACACGTTGCACAGGCGGAAAAAGCCTTATCGCTCGGGTATGATATCCTGTTGGAAAAACCGGTATCGGAAGACATGGACGAACTCCGCCGCTTGGTTAAAAAAGCCAAGGAAACGGGCAACGTCGTCATGGTATGCCACGTGCTTCGCTACACGGTAATGGTCAATAAATTGAAAGAAGTTATCGATAACGGTGGGATTGGTCAGCTTATCTCCATCGACCAAATGGAAAACGTCGGATTTTGGCACGAGGCGCACAGTTTTGTCCGCGGAAATTGGAGAAACAGTCAGGAAACATCTCCCATGATTTTGCAAAAATGTTGCCATGATATGGACCTTTTGCAGTATTTTGCCGGTTCAAAGTGCCGCGCTGTATCTTCAATGGGTAGTCTGTTCCATTTCAAAAAAGACAATCAACCCAAAGACGCGGCGGACAGATGTGTAAAGTGCAAATACGCCGACAGTTGCAAATTTAGCGCAAAACGTATCTATATCGATATGTGGAAAGAAAGAGGCTGTCCTTGCAACGATTGGCCGATGAACGTAATCACCGACGCGTATCCCTTGACGGAAGAAGCGTTGCAAAAAGCCGTTCAGGAAGGTCCTTACGGAAGATGCGTATTCGCTTGTGATAACGACGTCGTGGATAACCAAAAAGTAATCTTGCAGTTTGAAAACGGCGTGACGGCGACGTTGAAAATGGAAGCGTTTACGAAAAAAGGTGGCAGAGATATCCGCTTCTTTGGGACGGAAGGGGAACTTGTTCTCGACGAGGAAGGTAACACCATTACGTTAAAGAGATATTTTGGCGACGACGAGGTATGGAAACTCAACGAATTAACGGACGATTTGCAAGGTCACGGCGGCGGCGATCACAGAATGTTGGATAAATTATACGAAGTGCTTGCCGAAGGCAATGACGCAGTAGATACCGCTATCGAAAACTCGGTAGAAAGCCATTATATGGCTCTAGCCGCAGAAGAATCGAGAGTAAAGGGCGGACAGCTTGTAGAAGTCAGCAAATATAGAGGCTAACATATTTAAGGAAGTACATAATATAGTCTAAACAAGGAAAGAGTACAACTTATCAAAGAGGGGAAAGGCATGGTAAAAAAAATATATACATTTTTACCGAATGGCGCGGCAAAATACGAGGATTCTGCGCATAGCAACGCGTTATTTATTTTACAAAAGCAGTTAAAGGATGCAAAGTTCTGGAAAAAATTTGTCAACGTATTCGAGCAAAAGGCAGACGTTGCGGATAATGGCTGGCGAGGCGAGTATTTCGGTAAAATGATGCGAGGAGCTTGTCTTACTTATCGTTATTGCCCCGATTCCGAGTTGTATACAATTCTGCATGAAACGGTGCAAAATTTATTAAAAACGCAAGACGAAGAAGGGCGTATCACCACGTATACCAAAGAAGCGGAGTTTAACGGTTGGGATATGTGGACGCGGAAATACGTTTTGGTAGGCTGCTTGTATTTTTATGAGATTTGCCAAGACGAAGCTTTTAAAGCGGAAATTGTAAACGCTATGCAGCGCCACGTGGATTATCTCATCGGCACAATCGGGGAAGATAAAATTTCCATTTTAGACACGTCTCATTGGTACGGCGGATTGAATTCCAGCTCTATTTTAGAGCCCATTGTCGAACTGTACCGTTTAACGGGCGAAGACAGATATTTAACGTTTGCAGAATATATCCTCAACATGGGCGGTTGCAAGGGCGGTAATCTTGTACAGCTCGCGGAAAAGGGCGAGTTGATGCCCTATCAGTACCCCGAGGTAAAAGCGTATGAAATGATGTCCTATTTCGAGGGCGCGCTTGCCTATTATGAGGTCACGGGCAAAGAAAAATATTTGCGTATTGTAGAAAAATTCGTTGCGGCTGTGAGAAAGAGCGATATCACGGTTATCGGTTGCGCAGGCTGTACGCATGAATTGTTTGACAATTCCGCCAATAAGCAAACGGAAGAGGTGGCGGATAAAGCCATCATGCAAGAAACGTGCGTAACGGTTACTTGGATGCGCTTGCAAGAACGTTTATTGCGCTTGACGGGTAAAGAGGAATATGCCGACGGTATTGAGCGTTCTGCTTACAATGCATTATATGGGAGCTTGAATATCTACGGAAATAAACAATATTGTTCGGAAGAAAAGGGTTTTGTAGACGGCGTTCCGTTCGACAGTTATAGTCCCTTGGTAAACCAGCCTCGCGGCATCGGTATCGGCGGATATAAAAAGTTCGCAGACGGCGGATATTACGGCTGTTGCGCATGCATAGGCGCGGCAGGGACGGGCTTATTCCCGTTGATTGGCGTCATGCAAACGGATGAGGGCTTTGTGTTTAACGGTTATCATAACGGCGACGTGGACGTTGTGACAGGTAGCGGAAACCAGGTGTCCTTCCGTATAAACGGAAACTATTTACAAACGGGCGAAGTATCGATAAAAGTGCGCCTTGCCAAGCCCGAGCGCTTGGCTTTGCGCTTGCGTGTGCCTACGTGGAGCAAGAGTCCCACGGTAAGCGTTGACGGTAACGTAACGGCGATGACCGGCGGATATCACGAGGTCGAAAGGGAATGGCAGGATGGCGATGAAATCGTACTTGCGTTCCATCCCGAGCTTGAAAAAATTGCGTTGAACGGTAAATCGGCGTTCGTGTACGGAAACTTGGTTTTGGCAAGAGACGAACAAAAAGAAAACGCAGACATTTCTCAAAGCTTTACGCCGTTATTTAAAGACGGAAAATTGCTTGCAAATTCGCTGGATTGTCAAACTGGCGAAGAAGTACGCTTTGCGTTGCATACGGATAATGGTGACGTATTGCTTACCGATTACGCTTCTTGCGGAAAGAAATGGATGGAAGAGCGCGCGCGGATTTCCGTTTGGCTGCCTACAAAATAACAAATACAAAAGCATAGGAAATTTCCTGTGCTTTTTTATATGCATTCAAAAAAAGCAAGAAAAAAAAGGATGGCAAAAAATATAAAAAAATGTAGTGATTAAAACAAATTTTGCCATTGACAAAGCGGTTTGTATAGGGTATAATAAAGAAAAATCTCATCATGAGAGAAAAGCGTTTTACCGCTTTTAGGTACGTGTGTTGGTAAAGCGTTAAAAGGGAGGAAACATGCGAGGAAGAAAAACGGCAAAAACTCTGTTTCTTGCGATATTAGCGTCGGTATGCTTTTTTTCAGCATGCGGCGGACAAAGCAGCGCAGCAAGTTCGACGGAAACGCACACGCACAATTTTGTCAAACTCTCAGCCAGAAAGGCGACTTGCACGAAAGAAGGGCGTTTGGCATACTGGTATTGTGAGGATTGCGATAAATACTATTTAGACGCCAAAGCCACGCAGGAAGTGACGTTAGACGAAACCGTCGTTGCGAAACTTCCGCATACGGCAACGAAGACGGAAGGGACGCCGGCGACTTGTGTCAAAGGCGGCAAAATGGATTCATGGACGTGCTCGGAATGTAATCATATTTTCACCGACGAGGCGTGTACCGTGCAGGTGGACGCGTCGCAGTTAAATATTCCTGCGATAGCACACAGTTTACAGCACGTACCAGCTATTCCCGTATCCGGAACGGAAAACGGCGTAAAAGAACACTGGGTATGCGCGGATTGCGACGGATATTTCTTGGATGAAAAAGGTAGTGAAACAATCACCGTAGAGGATACCATTGATTATTACGTGATGAACGTACCCGATTTCGTTGTAGAAATCCCCACGGGGCGCGACCCCATTATTTTACAGCTTTCCGATACGCAAATCATCGATGCCGGTCAAAGCCGTCCGGGCAGAGACGGAATCGATCCTGCGTTTTGGGCAACGCACCAGATAGAGTCACGTTGCTATAATTACTTAACCGAAATTATCGAGGCAACCAACCCCGATCTTATCATCATGACAGGCGACCTTGTTTACGGTGAGTTTGACGATAACGGTACGGTTTGGACGTCGCTTGTGAACTTCATGGACAGTTTTGAAATCCCTTGGGCGCCTATTTTCGGCAACCACGATAACGAGAGTAAGATGGGCGTGGATTGGCAGTGCGCACAGTTAGAAAAAGCGGAATATTGCTTATTCGACCAAAAGGAATTGACGGGAAACGGCAACTATTCCGTAGGGATTGCGCAGGGCGGTCGTTTGACGCGCGTGTTCTACATGTTAGATACCAACGGTTGCAACGGCGTCAGTGATGAAAGCTTAGAAAACGGCCATACCGTTCGCACGATTGGGCTGAAACAAGACCAGGTAGATTGGTACACCAAACAAATTACCATTTTGCACGAGGTTTCCCCCGAAACGAAGATTTCGTTTGCATACCATATTCAACTGGCAGCGTTTGCAGACGCTTGCGCACAGTACGGGTTTGAGGTTGGATCGGAAGAAAAAAACACAATCAATATCGACCGTTTACCGAACAAAGCGGAAGGGGATTTCGGGATTATTGGCGAGCGATTTCGAATCGACTGGGACACGTCGAATAGGATTTACGAGGGCATGAAAGCGCTTGGCGCGGACTCCATGTTTGTCGGGCACGAACATTGTAATAGCGCGAGTATTATGTACGACGGTGTTCGTTTTCAATTCGGGCAAAAATCCAGCCAATACGACAGCTATAACGTCGTGGATGCAAACGGAGTCGTCTCTCGCGTTTTCGGGCGTCCCGACGCTGGCACAAAATCTCTTATCGGCGGCAGCGTAGTCGTATTATCCGAAGCGGACGGCGCAATTAAAGATGCGTATATTTATTATTGCGGTGAGGAAAACGGCGAGCTGGATTGGAGTAAATTTCATTAAAATGGCATAGGCAGGTACGCGTTGAATCGCAAATTCGGCCTTATGTATATAAAATATCTTTGTTTAGTCAGGAGAAAACCGAAGATGAAAAAAACTAAAAAGTTGTACGTTATTTCGCATAGCCACTGGGATAGAGAGTGGTATTTAAGCCATGCAAAACACAATTTCAATCTTGTTCAATTCATGGATAAATTGATTGAAGTTTTAGAAACGGACCCGGAATTTAAATCTTTCCATTTGGACGGTCAAATTATCGTTTTAGAGGACTATTTGCGCGTTCGTCCTTCCATGGAAAACCGCGTGAAAAAACTGATAGCGGAAGGGCGCTTGAAGGTAGGGCCTTTCTACGTATTGCAGGACGAATATTTAATCAGCGGCGAATCCAACGTGAGAAACGCGTTGGTGGGGCTGAAAGAGACGGAAAAATACGGCGCGGCAACGATGGTTGGATATTTCCCCGATACATTTGGGAACATTGGTCAAATGCCGCAAATTTTAAATGGTTTCGGCATGGATTGCGCGCTTGTCGGTAGAGGTACCGTTCCGATCGGTTACGAATGGGATTACCTTGGTAAGACGGACGAGGGCATGTCGGAATTCAGATGGATTTCTCCTGACGGCAGCGAAGTATTTACCTCGCAGTTTACTTTCTGGTATTCTAACGGTATGGAATTGCCGGAGGATAAAGAGGCTCTTGACGGGCGTTTGGGCGGTTTGCTCAACGCAATGGCGCCTTGTGCCAACACGGACGCGATCCTGCTTATGAACGGTTGCGACCATCAGCCTGTACAGGCAAACCTCTCTACGGTTCTTGCTTCGGCAAGAGAGCTTGGGTATGATATCCAACACACCGCGGCAGATGATTATATGTCGGTGTTGCGCCCGCATAAAGATTCCTTCCCTGCGTGGCACGGGGAAGTTTGTCAAGAAAACAGCAAGGGCGTGCGTTCCTTGCGTGAAACGGCGAGCGCAAGAATTTACTTAAAACAGCAAAACTATCAGGCGAACTATCTGTTAGAGTCGGTTGCCGAGCCCATGGCAACGGTTGTAGACGGTTACGGCTACGGTTTGCAATATGATAGTGAAATGTTGGATTATCTTTGGAAAGGCTTGCTTGAAAACTATCCTCACGACAGTATTTGCGGTTGCAGCGTAGACGAAGTACATACAAAAATGGAAATCCGTTTCGCGGAAACGGTAGACACGGCGCAAAGCTATATCAACCAAATCGGCAGACGGTTGACGGAAAAGATAGCCGGCAAAGAAAAATCGGTGTTGGTTATCAACTGTTATCCCCAAACGGTAACGGACTACGTAGAATGCGTTGTCGATTATAAAGAGGGGGAAGAAATTCCGCAGAACCCCGTTTTGGTGGATAAAAACGGTAAAGAATACTCGGTGGTTATCACCGATTTGGGGGAACAAACGATTTACGAACTTCCCGAAGACAGATTTAGACAAATTTACAAAGTCCATAGATTTACATACCGCGTCTACGGCGATTTTGCACCGGCTTGTTGCACGGTTTTGACAGTAAAATCGGGGGCGCAAACGCAAGAAAACAAGGTCTCGTTCGGCGAGAATTACATGGAAAACGAATATGTTCGCGTTTCCTTTAACGCAAACGGTACGTTTAACGTAACGGACAAAGCTTCCGGCAAGATTTTAGAGAGCCAAAATGCGTTTGTGGAAATCGGCGACGAGGGGAACGAATACGAATTTTTCCCGAAAGGCGAGCAACACGACACGCTTCAAGACCAAGCCAAAATATCGTTGCACAGCGCGGAAACCGATAAGGTTACTTTCCAAGTTATCAACCGCCTGTTGCAACAAAACGGCGAATACGTGGAAATTGAAAGTTTGGTTAGTCTTTTGGCGAAACAGAAAAACGTGCAGGTATCCGTGCGTTTTGAAAACACCTGCAAAGACCATAGAATCCGTGCGGATTTCGCTTGGGAGCATGCATATCCCACGCACAATTCGGCAGGGCATTTCGACATCACCAACCGCGTCAATCAGCCTTGGGATAAATGGGTAGCTCCCTACCATCCTCAAAGAACGTTCGAATTTGTCGAACGCTTGTCAAAAGAAGGTGACGGCGCGATTTTAGCGGTGCGTGGCAACCACGAATACGAAGTGGATATGACGACGGGACACACGCAGCTGACGTTGGTGCGCGGCGTAGGCATTTTGGGCGACTGGTTCGACTTCTACACCTACGATTCGCAATGCCTGCGCACGGTTACCGCGGAATATTCAATAGAATTTTACACGGCGGCAGACAGAAAGTTGGCAATCCACAGCGCGTATGCGTTCAACCGTCCAAGACTGTATGCGTTTGCAGGCAATGGCAAGGGCGAACAAGCGCTTGACAGCGTAATTTCGGTAGACGGCGACGTGATAGCGTCCTGCTTAAAGAAATCGGACGCAGGGGAAACGGTGCTTCGTATTTTCAACCCGTACGAAGAGGAAAGAACGGTCAAATTCGACAGAGAAGTACAGTTGACGGACATGCGCGAAACCCTCTGCGGTGAGAAAGTGACAACCCTGACGGTTGCAGCGAAGAAGATTATCACCGTTAAGTTTTAAATACAAGAAAAATGAAGAAGGACTGCTGGTAAAGCAGTCTTTTTTAGTTAAGTATGACAATAAATGCAATAAAGTGCGTAAGTTTTCGTGTTGACATTGAAAATAGTATATTTTATAATATTTATAAGCTCGTTATCGTGGCGGAATATATCTTTCATGGGGGGATTTCGCAGACCAGCGTGTTGAAAGGAATAAAGGCACTTAAGAAAGAAAGGAAAGGATAGAATTTAGGAGGAAAGTATGCAGAAAACAAGAAAAACGTTTATCACGTTCTTGTTGGGAATCGTAATGAGTTTCGCGCTGATTTTCGGCGTGGTATTTACGTTGCCCAAAACCGACTCGACTACAAAAGTAGAGGCGGCGACGACGTACACGACCAAAGACGTAGCCATGATGGGCAGCGTTGCCGGTTGGTACGGGAACGGTAACTTTGAAATCCGATTGACGCTTGGCGAATGCGACTGGGCGGGTGAATCGGGACAAAAATCGTACACGGGCACAGGGGATTTACCCGGC
>JAZQGK010000152.1:0-3234 GCA_045539975.1 Candidatus Scatosoma sp.
ACCCAACGCGCCCGGGCCGGTATGGCAGGAAATAGAAAGTGAAAGGGGTTCGCAGAACCGCACGGGAATATTCGGGAACGCAGCCTGCACTTCTTTGAGGAAAATTTCGGCTTGCGCTTCGTTGTTTGTATGCGCAACGCAAAGCTCTAATTCGCCGTTTGCCAAGTAATCCGAATAGATATTTTCAAGGTCCTTTTTAACGGCTTCTTTCATGATTTCCTTAGCTTTGAGCATATTTCTAGGCAGAGCAAATTTATCCAACTTATCACCGTGAATCTGTAAGATAGGCTTAATTTTTAAGATAGTGCCAATCATCGCTGCGGCAGGGGTAACACGTCCGCCTTTTTTCAAATATTTCATGGTATCAACGGCAATATAGATAGAGCCGTCAAAACTCATTTTTTCTAATTTTTCTTTAATTTGCGCCGCTGAATAACCCTGCTCACGGAGCTTTACGGCGTCAAAAACGCTGTGTTTTAACGTAACGGAGATGCGGTGATTATCAACGATAAAAACACGACCGTTGAAATCCTTAGCGGCGTTGGTCGCCGTTGCGCAGGATTGGCTCAAACCCGACGACATGGGAATATGCACAACCTCGTCGTAATCGTTTAAAAGCTCTGTCCAAAGATCGGTCAAATCGCCAATGCTAGGCTGAGAAGTGGACACCACAGCTTGTGAATCAAGCAGAGAATAGAACTCAGACTGCGACAAATTGATATTTTCTAAATAAGGTTCACCGTTGATAAGGAAAGGCATCGGCAACACAAAAACGCCCTCAGGTGCGTCCGTGGGCAAAAGATTGCTGTTGCTATCCGTAACAATGGCGATTTTTTTCGTTTTTGACATGTTGTCTCCTACATTACCATGTGTAATAATGGAACATTTAATAACAACATAATGATAACAGATTTGAAATTTATTGTCAAGAGAGAATACATACTTTCCGCGAAAAAGTCATAAAGAATCATTACAAAAAATAGAGCCAAGGCATTTACAAAAACGCTTGAATATGCTATAATACTGATAGGAAGAAATTGGAGGCGTAAAATGCATTCCTTAAAAGAATTATACAGAATCGGGAAAGGGCCGTCCTCTTCACATACGATTGGCCCTGAACGCGCTTGCAAATTATTTTTGTCGGAAAACCCTATGGCGACCTCGTTTTCGGTCAAGCTGTACGGCTCTTTGGCAAAGACGGGAGAGGGCCACGGCACGGCGGACGTTATAAAAAGTGTTTTACCGAACGTTCGCGTGGAATACAACGTGGAAACAGAGTGCAAACACCCGAACACAATGGATTTGACAGCGTACGATGGCGAAAAAGAACTCGCAAAAATGCGCGTGTACAGCGTCGGCGGTGGGGCGATTGAGATAGAGGGTAGATCCACGGAAGAGGGCGCGGACGTCTATGATCTTAGTACGATGTCGGAGATAAGAGCGTACTGCGAAAAGAAAAATATACGCCTGTATGAATATGTTTTTGAGAGAGAAGGCGAAGCTTTGCACGAATACCTTAACGAAGTTTGGAATACGATGAAAGAGGCGGTTTCTCGCGGTGTAACGAAGACGGGAATTTTACCCGGCGGCTTGGAAGTGGAACGCCGTGCAAAGGTTCTTTATGACGGAGCAGTAAAAAATGAGGGTGCGGAATTCCGCGAGAATCGTTTGGTTTGCTCGTACGCCTTTGCGGTGAGTGAGGAAAATGCGTCCGGGGGCACGATTGTAACCGCGCCGACGTGCGGAGCTTGCGGGGTTTTGCCGGCGGTTTTGGTGTATTCTCAAGAGAAGAAAGGATACTCGGACGAGCAAATTATCAGAGCTTTGGCAACGGCAGGGCTGATTGGGAATTTGATTAAGACGAATGCGTCCATCTCGGGGGCAGAGTGCGGTTGTCAAGCGGAAATTGGTAGTGCATGTTGCATGGCAACGGCGGCTTTGGCGGAATTGCAGGGATTGACGTTGGGGCAAACGGAGTACGCAGCCGAGGTTGCGATGGAGCATCATTTGGGCTTGACCTGTGATCCGATTTGCGGTTTGGTACAGATTCCTTGTATCGAACGCAATGCTGTTGCCGCGATGCGAGCAATCAACGCCGTATCCTTGGCATATTTTCTTTCGGATAGTCGTAAGATATCGTTTGACCTTGTCGTAAAGACGATGTACGAGACGGGCAAAGACTTAAAAAGACCCTATCGCGAGACGGCAGAAGGCGGCTTGGCAAAGTTATATAAAAAGTAAATGGTGGGGGCAGGTACGCGATGAAACGGATTTTTCCCAAAAAAACAGCGTGTTTGTCCCGTTAAAAAATGTTGTTAAAAAAAAGTTAAAAAATCTAAAAAAAATTATCTAAAAAAAGAGAAAAAATGCTTGACAAAAATCTTTAAATAGATTATTATATACAAGCACTTGTTTGAGAGTGCATGGATAGATGGCCCAGTAGCTCAGTTGGTTAGAGCGCCAGCCTGTCACGCTGGAGGTCGACGGTTCGAGCCCGTTCTGGGTCGCCATAATTGCCTTGGTAGCTCAGTTGGTAGAGCAGCAGACTGAAAATCTGCCTGTCGGTGGTTCGATTCCGCCCCAAGGCACCACCAAAAAGGTGAGGCACTTGCCGGTGTAGCTCAATTGGCAGAGCAGCTGATTTGTAATCAGCAGGTTGTGGGTTCGAGTCCAATCACCGGCTCCACAACAAACAATCAAATATGGGCAGATTCCAGAGCGGCCAAATGGATCAGACTGTAAATCTGACGTCTTCGACTTCGGTGGTTCGAATCCACCCCTGCCCACCAAAAGTCCTTCGCTCCGCCGCGAAGGCAATCTGCGGGAATGGCGGAATTGGCAGACGCGCATGATTCAGGTTCATGTGTTCTCACGGACATGCAGGTTCAAGTCCTGTTTCCCGCACCACACAAAAAGCCTCTGACAAAAGTCAGAAGCTTTTTGTGAATGAAGCGCCCTTCGGGCATGAAGTCGCTGCGCTAATGAAGAAATGAAGGAAATAAAGTCAGCGGGCGCTTCGCTTCATTCCGAGCGCAGCGGGGTACTTCATTAGCCGCGCAGCGGCGTCTTCATTTCTTCATTCTCTGTTTCCCCCATTTGTTCGTTGAGGTATATATTATGCGCAGCGACCCATTATCCGTACAATCCATGGATTTCGCCGTCTCCATCATCAACCTTGTCAAAGACCTGAAATCCCGGCGCGAGTCCATCATCTCCAACCAGATCGGCCGCAGC
>JAZQGK010000153.1:0-20117 GCA_045539975.1 Candidatus Scatosoma sp.
TATTACATATAATAAGACAATTAAAAATGCAAAAAAGTTTCAAAAATATGACTAATCGATTAATTCTTATTTATCGGTGAGGGTATTATAGCATAAAATACACGATTATGCAAGATGTTTTTGTAAAAATTTAACGTTGGATACGTTGGATAGGAAAACCTATGAAAGCAAAGTGAAAAAAGCGTGAATAAGGCGAACACATAGTTTTTGCTAAACTTTGACAAAACGGCAAAAAAATAGACATAAATCGCATTTATAATTATGGTATCCTACGCTATGCTGAAAAATTTCGGGCAAAGGAGCGCAGGAAAAATGGCAAGGAAAATCGTCGTGACCAGCGGAAAAGGCGGCGTGGGGAAAACCACTGTTGCGGTCAATCTTTCCGCGCAGCTTGCAAGAAAAGGTCAGCGCGTAGTGCTTTGCGACGGGGATTTCGGTCTGAACAACGTGGACGTGGTGGCAGGGGTGGAAAACCTGGTCAGCTATGACGTTGTGGACGTGATAGAGGGGCGTTGCCGCGCCAAACAAGCCCTCGTCAAGCACCCGCTTTTTGCAAATTTGTATATCCTCACCAGCCGTTTTGCCGCACCTGAACGCTATGTTTCTCCGCAGGCGGTCAAACTGGTGTTGGACGGGCTGTCTCCGCAGTTCGATTTTATTATCATCGATTGTCCTGCCGGCATTGACGAGGGTTTTCACCGCGCCGTTGCTTCTGCGGACGAGGCAATCGTCGTGACAACGCCGCATATCTCCGCGCTTCGGGACGCCGATAAAACGATTACCCTTTTAAAAAGTTATCAACTGCAAGACATTTCGTTGGCTTTGAACTTGGTTCGGGGGGATTTGTTGCTGTCGGGGGATTGCTTGTCGCCTAAGGACGTGACGGAACTTTTGAAAATTCCGTTGCTTGCAGTTATCCCTGACGAGTACGGGATTTACGAGGGGGATTTGCGCAAGGTACATACCGCGTTTAAGTTGATGGCAGGGAATTTACTGACGGGCAAAAAGCGTTTGTTCGACGTGACGAAAAAGTACGGCGGACTGTGGGGCAACGTGCGCCGCGTGCTGAAAAAACGATTATGAGGTGAGGGATGAAACAGGTCGCTGAGGAGCTGCAACGCATCAACAAAGTCATTCAAGCGGACAAATCGGTGATGAGCGACGCTTGCAAGGCTTTGGTATTGCAGGATTTTGCGGAAAAGTTTAACGAATATTTTGATTTGGTCGGCTTGCCGAGGATGGAAATTGCTTGTCGGAACGGGACTTTTACCGTCAACGTAGCGTTCCAGGCGGAGCGGATAAAAAAGTTTAACGTATTGAAATAGGAAGGAAAAATCATGAAAAGAAAGTTTGATATTATTACCGATTCTGCTTGCGATATGCCGTCGGAGTATTACAAAAAGCACGAAATCGACGTGGTGAATTTGGGCTTTACGATGAATAACGTCAATTACGAGGGGGAAAACGGGGAGAAAATCACGGAAAAAGCGTTTTATCAAAAATTGCGCGAGGGGAGCATGCCAACGACCTACCAAGTGACGGGGGAAATGGCGAAAACGCACTTGGAAAAAAGTCTTTCACAAGGGCGCGACGTGTTGGTAATTGCGTTTTCCTCCGGGCTTTCGGGGACGGCTGGCAGTTTTTTTGTTGCCGCAAGAGAGCTTGAGAAAAAGTATCCCAAGCGCAAGATATGCGTAGTGGATTCGCTGTGCGCGTCGATGGGCGAGGGGCTGCTTTTGGATTATGCGGTGCGGAAAGCGGAAACGGGCGTGAGCGTGGAAGAAACGGCGAAATATGCCGAGGATTTAAAGCTGAAAATCTGTCATCATTTTACGGTGGATAATTTGTTTCATTTAAAGCGCGGCGGACGGGTTTCCGCAAGCACGGCAATCATCGGTTCGATTTTAAAAATCAAGCCCATTATGCGCGTGGATAACGCAGGGAAATTGGTTGCGGTGAGCAAAGCGATGGGCAGAAAAAAGGCGTTGCACGCGATTGTGGAGAACGCTTTTGCGTCGATGGATATGGAGTCGGGGGATCCGATTTTTATCAGCCACGGGGATTGCGTAGAGGACGTGGAATACGTGAAAGCCTTGATTCTGGCGCGATTGCCGAAAGTGAAAATCAAAGTGCATTACGTAGGAACGGTGATAGGTTCGCACTCGGGCGCAGGAACTTTGGCGATATTTCATAAAGGCAAACACAGATAAAGACAACCCGTTTCGGGGTAAAAACCGAAACGGGTTTCGTTTATTGTTTATTAGGGTCTGTAAATATACCGGAAGCAAATTTAACACCAAATTTTACACCTTGTAAAAATGCATTTTTGATTTCTGTGTCTCGTTTGGCTTTTTCTTCCATTTCCCATTTGCGGAAATCACTTTTTTGCTGTGGCGTTAAAGAATTGAATAAGGCTCGAAAATGCGTTTCTGCTTCGGTTTCCTCTTCACTTTCAAAACCGAAAAAAGGGTTGGGATTTTCTAACAAGTATGCTTGATACAACGTTTCAAAAATGTTTTTCATGCAAAATAACTCCTAAGTACATTATAGTATGTTTATACCATACTGTCAAGTAAAAACTGACTGGAATTGTTATAATAAAGTTATGAAATTTGCAGAAAGATTTAGAGAGATTTTAGCGGAGAGCGGAAAGACGCAGGTGGAAGTTGCCAAAGCCGTTAAGGTTTCGAAACAATGTATTAATGATTATAAAATGGGGCGCAGCTTGCCGTCGTTGGAGACGTTTTGCTTGTTATGTGAGTATTTAGAGGTGACGCCCGATTATCTGTTGGGGTATTCCGACGGATATTAACAGAAAGAAAAGACAACCCGTTTCGGGGTAAAAACCGAAACGGGTTTCGTTTATTTTTTTCAGGCGAAAATATTGACAACAGCTATAAATTGTTTTATAATAAAACTAATGAATTTACACATAGATAGGTGAATTATGAACGGAGAATTTCTTTCGGCTTTTTTAACACAGGTAATTTTTACCATAGGCGTGATTGTCGTTTTCGGTATGATCGTTGCGTTTTGTAATAAACTATTCTATAAAAATATGGGCTCGTTCGGCAAAGCCGCGTGTTATATTACGGGTTTCATCGGGACTCCCGTGCATGAGTGCGCACACGCACTGATGTGCCTTATTTTCGGGCATAAAATCACGGAAATCAAGCTCTTCCAAATCAATTCCGACGATGGAACGCTCGGCTACGTTTGCCATAGCTATAACAAGAAAAACCTCTACCAAAATATCGGGAATTTCTTCATCGGTGTTGCGCCTATCATCGTGATTTCCGCGGTGCTGTATCTGCTGTCTTCGTGGCTTGTGCCCGGGATGATGCAGGAAATTTTATTCCACACCCAAAACCTTGGTTCGAAAGCTAGCATCGGGGATACCTTTAAGGCGGTCGGTTTGTCCGTGGGCGCGTTCTTTTCCTACGCGGGCGATTGGCATTGGTGGGTATTCTTGCTTATCGGCATGTTCCTCGTTTTGCATATGACGCTCAGCGGTGCGGACATCAAAGGTGCGTGGGGCGGTGCGCTCTTCCTTTTGCTGTTGCTCTTGGTAGTGGATTTTGTTTTCGAACTGGTCAGCGTGTCCATTTTACATAGCTTTACCGGTTGGTGTTTAAGCGTTGGCGGTTACCTTTGCAGTATCTTTGCGCTGTCGCTTATCGTGTGCGTGCTTGCGCTGGTATTGTCGTACGTATTCAAGCTTGTTTTCAAACGTTAAAAGAAAAGCCGACGGGGAATCCGTCGGTTTTTTTGTAGAATATTTCGGTTAAGCGTTTTCCACGCCGAGGACGTATAACGTATCTCCGCGTACGGAAAATTTGATTTCCAAATGCGCAAACTTCATGCCATAGACGCGCGATTCGTCCTCTTGATAAGAGGGGCGCGGGTCGTCCGCGAGGCTTTGTAGCAAGCCCTCGCGTTTGTTTTCAGGGATTTTTTGAAGCAGCGTTTGCGGAAAGTCCACTTGCAAACGATAGCCCTCGTGTTGGGCTGCGTAACCGCCCGTGGCTTGCGGTTGGCAATCGGCAAAGGGCAGGTAGGGCTTGATATCGAAAATGGGCGTGCCGTCTAAAAGGTCTGCGCCTGAAACCACCAAAACGTGGCCCTCGTTGTCACGCTTTTCTATGCGCAAAAGCTTTACGCAGGAAAGCCCGATAGGGTTAGGGCGGAAGGGGGAACGGCTGGCGAAAACGCCCACTCGGGTATTGCCGCCAAGGCGCGGCGGACGCACGGTTGCCGACCAGCCGTCACGGTGGGCGGCGGAAAAATCGAACAGCAACCAAACGTGTGAAAACTCCTCGATGCCGCGAAGGGCGTCGGGGGTTCTGTATTCCGGCTCGAACACGATTTCCGCTTCCAAAGCAGGCGCTCTGCCGCTTTGACGGGGTATCCCGAATTTTTCTTGGAAATCGGTGCGGATATAGGCGATGGGCTTGATAAGTATTTCCTTTTGCATGTTAAAACCATTATAAACCTTTCGCGTGGGTTTGTCAAGCGTGCAAAAATGTTCGCGTTGAGCAAACGAAAAGCGGCAATCAATCGGGCAAGGCAAGAGGAAAATAGGGAAAACTCGGTTACGGCGGAAGAAAAAACGGCGCGCGAGCGTGAAATGGATTGAAAATAATTTTTATTTGTACTATAATTTATAATATACGGTTAGACAAGAAAACGGTAAGAGGTTGTGACAGTGAAACTGACAGAGATTTTTAACAGTCAAAAATATGCGCTTTCCTTTGAAGTGTTTCCGCCGAAAACGGATGACGTATACGATAGCGTGAAGTCGAGCACGGAAGAGATTGCCAAGCTTTCCCCTGCTTTTATGAGCGTTACGTATGGCGCAGGCGGCGGCACGAGCAAATACACGCTGGAAATCGCGAAAAATATTCGGGAAAAATGGGGCGTGGAGTCGCTCGCGCACTTGACTTGCGTGTCCTCGACGCGGGAAACGGTGCTTGCGCGGATAGAGGATTTTAAGGCGGCAGGCGTGCAGAACGTCATGGCTTTGCGAGGGGATATCCCTGCGGCGTTGCAGGGCGCGGACAGAAGCGCTTGGCCGTATAAACACGCGGTCGAGCTCGTGCGAGAGCTGAAAGCAAGCGGCGGAGATTTTTGTATCGGCGGCGCGTGCTATCCCGAGGTGCACCCCGAAAGCAGAAACCAAAGCGAGGATATTGCGTATTTAAAAGAAAAAGTGGACGCTGGGTGCGATTTTTTGACGACGCAGATGTTTTTTGATAATAATCTTTTGTATAATTTCCTGTATAAAATCCGTCAGGCAGGGATTGAAGTGCCGGTGATTGCCGGAATCATGCCCATCACCAACGCCAAGCAGATAGAACGCGCAATTTCGCTGTCGGGGTCGTTTGTTCCGCAGCGGTTTAAGAGTCTTGTAGACAAGTTCGGTCACGATTCCGAGGCGATGAAGCAGGCAGGGATTGCCTATGCGACCGACCAAATCATTGATTTGTACGCCAACGGAATACAATGCGTGCACGTGTATTCGATGAACAAACCCGACGTGGCGGAAACCATTTGGAAAAACGTATCGCAAATTGTGGGGAAACATGTTTGATATTTTGGTAAAAAATATATCCGCGCCCCCGATAGACAAACGGGAAATTCTGCGGTATGCAGGCTGTTTGACGGACTTGGACGAACAGACGGACGCGCTTTTTTCCGCGTGCTTGCAGGAGAGCGAAAAGGCTTTTTCTTATCGCGTTTGCTATCGCAAACTGACGGCGGCGGAGTTTTTTGCGCAGGTAACGGGCGCGGCGGAGAGCAAAGCTTTGCAAGAGCGGCTTTGCGGTTGTGAAGAGGTGGTTATTTTCGCGGCGAGCGTGGGGCTTGGGATTGATAGGCTGATGGAGAAATATGCGCGGATATCTCCGGCAAAGGCGTTGTTTTTTCAGGCGATTGGCGCAGAGCGGATAGAGGGGCTTTGCGAGGAGTTTTGTCTTGCGTTGCAAGAGGAATACGGCGCGGTAACGGGGCGGTTTAGCGCAGGATATGGGGATTTTCCCTTGGCGGCGCAAAAGGATTTTTTCCGGTTGTTGGATTGCCCGAGAAAAATCGGATTAACGTTGAACGATGGGGCTTTGATGACGCCGACCAAATCGGTGACGGCTGTCGTCGGGATTATCAGTAGAGAAAAAATGGGAGCGACGAAATGAGCGTCTTGCAGTGTTTACAACAAAATATTTTGCTTTTGGACGGCGGCACGGGGACTTTGTTGCAAGCGGCAGGATTGCCCCTTGGCGAACTGCCCGAGCGCTGGAACGTCACGCACGCGGAAGTTTTGCAGAAAATCCACCGCGAGTATTTTGACGCAGGCAGTCATATCGTTTGCGCGAACACGTTCGGGGCGAACGGACTGAAATTTTCCAAAACCGAGCTTCGCGAAGTGGTGCAAGCCGGGATAGAGAATGCTCGGGTTGCGGCGGCGACGTCTACGGGCGCGCAAGAGAAGTTTGTCGCGCTGGATATAGGGCCGCTTGGGAAGCTGTTAAAACCGTACGGTGGCCTTGATTTTGAGGCGGCGGTGGAGCTTTTTGCACAGACGGTACGCTTGGGGGCGGAGTACGGCGCGGACCTCGTTTATATTGAAACGATGAACGACAGTTTGGAGTGCAAAGCCGCGGTTTTGGCGGCGAAAGAGAACTGTGATTTGCCCATTTTCGTATCCTGCGCATACGGCGAGGACGGAAAATTGATGACGGGCGCTTCGGCGGCGGCGATGGTTGCTACGTTAGAGGGCTTGGGCGTGGACGTTATCGGTATCAACTGTTCGCTTGGACCTAAACAAATGCAAGCCACCGTTTCGCAGCTGATAGAAAAAGCTTCCGTGCCTGTGTTGGTAAAACCCAACGCAGGCTTGCCGATGATACAGCAGGGCGAAACGCGTTATGACGTGGACGCGCCTGTCTTTGCGGCGTGCTTGGCGGAGTTTATAAAACAAGGCGCGCGGCTTGTCGGTGGGTGTTGCGGTACGACGCCGGCGTATATACGAGAAACCAAAAAGGCGGTAGAGGGGTTGCGTCCCTTGCCGATTGTGAAGAAAAATATTACCTGCGTGTCTTCCTATACGCACGCCGTCGAGTTCATAAACCCTATTTTGATAGGCGAGCGCATCAACCCGACGGGCAAAAAACGTTTCCGTCAAGCTTTGAAAGAGGGGGACGTGGGGTACGTGCTTGGCGAGGGCTTGGCGCAGGCGGAGAAAGGGGTGCATGTCCTCGACGTCAACGTGGGCGCGCCTGAAATTGACGAAAAAACGGAATTGCCGCGCTACGTGCAGGAATTGCAAGCGGTGTTGGATTTGCCCTTGCAGATAGATACGGCGGACGAGGTGGCGCTGGAACGAGCGATGCGCGTGTATAACGGCAAACCGATGGTCAATTCCGTCAACGGCAAAAAAGAGAGCATGGACGCTGTTTTTCCGCTCGTGAAAAAGTACGGAGGTGTGGTCGTTGCGTTGACTTTGGACGAAAACGGTATCCCTGGCAGCGCGGAAGAGCGCGTGGAAATCGCAAAAAAAATCGTTGCCGAAGCGGCGAAATACGGCATAGAAAAAAAGGATATTATCGTCGATACGCTGGCGATGGCAATCAGCGCGGATAATTGCGCGGCGAAAAATACGCTGCGTGCGTTGCGTATGGTGAAAGAGGAACTTGGCTTGCATACTTCGTTGGGCGTTTCCAACGTATCGTTTGGTTTGCCGGCGCGTGACATTGTCAACGCGACGCTCTTTACGATGGCTTTGGAAAATGGGTTATCGGCGGCGATTCTCAATCCAAATTCTTTGGAAATGCGCAAGAGTTATCATGCGTTTTTGACCCTCTCCGGGCAGGATAGTAATTGTGAAAAATACCTGCGTTTTGCGGAAGAATTGCCCGTTGTGTCCGCGGCGACGGAAGCGGTAAGCATGAAAAAAGAAAGCCCGGATGGGGCTTCGGCGTTACAGCGAGCCATTGTCAAGGGCTTGAAAGAGGATGCGGCAAAAGCCTGCGACAGCGTATTGCAAACGAGGGCTGCTATCGACGTTATCGAAAGAGAAATCGTGCCGGCGCTGGATTGCATTGGCAGGGCGTACGAAGAAAAACGGGCGTATTTGCCACAACTTTTGATGAGTGCGGAGGCGGCGAAAGCGGCGTTTGAAAGCATTCGAACGCATCTTTTGAAGAACGGAGAACGCGCGCAAAGAAAATGCACGGTGGTTTTGGCGACGGTCAAGGGGGATATCCATGACATCGGCAAAAACATCGTGGCGACGTTGTTGGAAAATTACGGTTTTGAAGTGCTGGATTTGGGGCGTGACGTGCCTGCGGAGCTTGTGGCGGAAACGGTGGCAAAAACGCAAGCGCCCATCGTAGGATTGTCGGCGCTCATGACGACGACGCTTCCGTCCATGGCGGAGACGGTTGCTCTGTTGCGCGAAAAAACGCCCTGGGCGAAGATTATGGTCGGCGGCGCGGTGTTGACGGAAGAGTACGCCAACGAGCTGGGCGCAGACGGTTACGGCAAGGACGCGATGGCGGCGGTGCGGTTTGCGGAAAGCGTCTATGCCGCATATCAAAAGAAGAAAGGACGGTAGAGCGATGCAAGAGGTAAAAATAGGGAAATATCGGCATTTTAAAGGCAACGAATACGAGGTGCTGTATATCGCCAAGCATTCGGAAACGCTTGAAGAGTTGGTTGTGTATCGGGCTTTGTACGGCGAGGGCGAGGTTTGGGTACGCCCTTTGAAAATGTGGAATGAGAGGGTGGAACGGGACGGAAAAACCTTTTCAAGGTTCACCTATATCGGCTAAAGGAAAGGACAAAATAAGAAAAGCGGAGAATTTTCTCCGCTTTTTTCATCTATAATTGATTTTTAGGACAGGCCTTGATACAAACGCCGCAAACGCTGCCTCTGCCGACGTCTTGGAAATGTTCTTTCATGTACCGCGAACATTTTTCCGCGTCAAAGTTTCGGTTTCCGTCCGTCGTCGGTTTTTCACCGAAAATTGCGCCTGCCGGACAGGCATTTTTACATATTTGGCAATCGCCGCACCCGTTTTCGATGATGGGAAGCTCGTTTTCCAAAGGACAGTTCGTCAAAATGGTAGCCAAACGGACTTTGCTGCCGTATTTGGTAGAGAGAAACAGACCGCTTTTGCCGACAAACCCAAGCCCCGATAAAACCGCCGTCGTCTTATGCGCCACGACGCCGCGATAGGGGTTGTTTTTGCCCAAGCTTTGGCTGGCTGCGACGGGGAACGCGGAAAAACCGTTTTCTTCCAACGCCCGAGAAATGCGAAACGCAACGCTGTCTAACAGTGCGTTTGCCGTGCGGTAGTGTTGAAAATACATAAAGGACGGAGCGCCGTCGATGGTCTGTAAAACGGCGTCCGATAATTTCACGCCGATGGATACCGCGTACTTTAACGCAGGGATCTCTTGCAACGGCGGTTGTGGTAATTCGCAAAAACCGACGAGGTCCGCCCCGTATGTCTGCGCGAGGGTATATAAAGTATTTTGTAAGGGATTTTTCATATTTTGTCGCCTATTTTGAAAAAATGATACTTTGTACAGTCATTATATAAAAAAAGAGTACAAAAGTCAAGATTTAAATTTACCGCAAATATTGCAAAAAGAAAAAAATAATGTTATAATAGGAATACTATCCGTCCAAAAGGTGGGCGCATTAGGCAACGTTAGGAGAAAAGAGTATGTATGACGTATTTATAAGCTACCGTCGGGACGGCGGTTACGCGATGGCACGGCTGTTGTACGAGCATTTGCGCGCGCAGGGGTTGAACCCCTTTTTCGACCTGGAAGAATTGCGCTCTGGGCCGTTCAACGTAAAGCTTTACGAGGCGATAGAGGAAAGTGAAAACTTTCTCTTGGTTTTGCCGGTCAATTCCTTGAATAGATGCGTAGAGGAAAACGATTGGCTGCGTTTGGAGATTCAGCACGCTATCAAGTACGATAAAAATATCATTCCCGCTATGATGAACGGTTTCTCTTGGCCGGACAATATGGTGGATAGCATCAAAAAACTCTCTTCCTACAACGGCGTATTGCTCAGCCGGGATTATTTCGACGCGTCCGTACAGAAGATTATTTCTATGCTCCGCGGTGTGAATTTGGGTTCGTCCGGAGACTCGTACGGTAAAAAAGTAGTGGAACGCAGGGAGAATAAATATTTCTCGTCCGATGATAAAAAAGAGGTAAAGCGTTTAAAAATCCAGCAGAATTTAATGAAACAGTTCGACCAGCCCATCTACGACAAAGTCGTGAAAGGGGAGACGGGCGTGCGCGTGCTGGATATCGGTTCTAACAACGGCGATTTTGTCATGGACCGTATCGGTAACCGTTGTGATATGGAAAAACTCATCGGTTTGGAATGCGATGAAAAAGCGGTGGATACGGCGAATAAAAAGTACGGCGAAGAGGGAAAAATAGCGTTCTATTGCTGCAACGTCGAGGCAGAGGATTTTGAAGAGCAGTTGGAAGAAATCATGGACGCGCAGAACATCGAAGCCTTTGACGTTATCAATATCAGTATGGTGCTGTTGCATTTGAAAGGCCCGTATAAATTGGTGAAAACGCTGCGCCGTTTTTTAAGAAAAGGCGGTACGATCATCATCAAGGATATCGACGACGGGTATAACGTGGCGTATCCCGACCCCCAAGAGGAGTTTAGCAGAGTCGTTCGGATATGCAGTCAAAACGAAACGGCAGGTTTTCGACACAGCGGTCGGCAGGTGTACACGCTGTTGAAGCGTGCCGGGTATCAGGAAGTTTGTCTGGAAAAATTAGGGCTTTCGACGATCGGTATGGACTTTGATGAACGTTCGGCGTTGTTCGATACGTATTTTTCCTTTATCGTAGAGGATTTGAAAATTATGGTGGAAAGATACCCCTCTAAAACGGAGATCCGTCAGGATTTGGAGTGGTACAAGGACACCTACGAATCGTTAGAACAGCAATTCCAAGACGAAGCCTTTTATTTCAATCTTGGTTTTGTCCTGTTTACGGCAAAGAAATAAAACAACGGAGCGTTCATACGCTCCGTTTTCCTTTGGATTTGGTGGGTTTCACGCCTACCGTTGCTCTGATTGTTTATCCTGCTTGACGTATTTTCGCAGTTTGCCTATCAAGAACACGGCGAGGATAATTTTCACGGCGTCGATGGGCAGATAGGGCAAAACGCAGGTGGTCAGCGCCGCTAAAAACCCGATTTTTGCGCTCTCTTGCGCGGTTACGAGGACAAACCATACCGTTCCTATGGCGTAACAGAGCAACAAACCCAGCCCGGCGGCAGCGAGAAGTAAAAATTTACCTTTCCAACTGCTCACGTTTGCCGTGGCGTCCGCGGTGAACCCGACGAGCAGGACAAAGGGCAAAAACCCGACAAGATACCCGCCCGTAGGGGATAAAAGCACCCCCAAACCGCCCGAAAAACCGGCAAAAACGGGTGCGCCGACGCTGCCGAGGAGTACATACGCAACCACCGATAGTGCCGCGCGTTTTCCGCCAAGCAAGCCTGCCAAAAGGCAGAGCACGAGGGTTTGTAGGGTGATGGGAATGCCGCCCAAGGGAATGGCAACCCATGCGGAGATTGCCAAAAGAGCGGTGGAAAGAGCGATATATCCTAAATCGCGTGCATGCACGTTCGGCTACCTCCTTTTGTGTGTGATAAGGGTTAAGAAAAGCAGCCGAGCGTTTTATACTCGGCTGTTGAAAAATGATTACAGATATTTTTTGAGATCTTCTACGCGGTCGGTTTGTTCCCAAGAGAAGCCCTTGTAACCAAAATGACCGTACGCCGCCGTTTTCTTGAAGACGGGTTTACGAAGGTCCAAAGTTTTAATGATGGCATAGGGGCGAAGGTCGAATTCCTTTTTCACGATTTCGACAAGCGCTTCGTCGTTGACTTTGCCTGTGCCGTGGGAGTCCACGAATACGGAAACGGGTTTTGCTACGCCGATGGCATAAGCGACCTGGATTTCCACTTCGTCTGCAAGCCCTGCCGCAACGAGGTTTTTCGCGATATAACGGCAGAAATAAGCCGCGCTTCTATCCACTTTCGTGGGGTCTTTGCCCGAGAACGCGCCGCCGCCGTGCGCGCATCTGCCGCCGTAGGTGTCTACGATGATTTTTCTGCCCGTAAGGCCGCTGTCGCCCTCCGGACCGCCGATTTCGAATCTGCCCGTGGGGTTGATATAAATTTTCGTGTTTTCGTCCATGAGGTTTGCAGGGACGATTTCGTCGATGACGTATTTTTTCATGTCTTCGCGGATTTGTTCTTGCGAAACGAATGCGTCATGCTGCGTCGAAACCACGACGGTATCCACACGTTTTGCTTCGCCGTCTACGTATTCTACGGTGACCTGCGTTTTGCCGTCGGGACGAAGATAGGGGAGCTGACCGCTTTTTCTTACGTCCGTCAAACGCTTTGCAAGGCGGTGGGACAAGGACAAGGTCAAAGGCATCAATTCCTTGGTCTCGCGGCAAGCGTATCCAAACATCATGCCTTGGTCGCCTGCGCCCAACTGGTCGGCTTCGTCGCCGCCCGAAGTCTTCCTTTCAAGGGAAGCGTTTACGCCCATGGCGATATCGGGGGACTGTTGATGAATCGCCGTGATGATTTTGCATTGATTGTATGCAAAGGTACCGAAATCGTAACCGATTTCGCGGATGATCTCTCTCGCCTTTGCTTCGTAATCGACTTGCGCCGTCGTCGTAACTTCGCCCATAATCAGCAAAGTATCAAACGCAGCCGCGCACTCGATTGCCGCACGAGCGTGAGGGTCTTGTGCTAAAATCGCGTCGAGGAGCCCGTCGGAAATGTTGTCGCACACTTTGTCGGGATGCCCTTCCGTGACGCTTTCACTGGTAAAAAACTTTTTCATGTAAAAAATCCTCTTTTTAACATAGTTCATCATTGCGCTTGGGATTTGCAATGAAGTTCCCACTAAAAAACGGCGAAATTCCTCCGCCGCTTTCATTCGGGAGTTACATTATACCCCTTTTTTTTGATTTTGTCAACTTATTATGCGGACAAAGCCGCTTGCAATATTTTTTTATTCATGGTATAATATTTCCCATGAACGGTGAAATGCAGAAATTACTGGAAAATTGCAAACTTTGCCCCGTGGAATGCGGCGCAAACCGATGGAACGGCGTGGGGAGCTGCGGCGTTTCCTCTTTGCGTATCGCAAAATACTACCTGCATCCCTTTGAAGAGCCCTGCATTTCCTTTGCAAAGGGCAGCGGAACTATCTTTTTCAGCGGTTGCAACCTGCGTTGTGCCTTTTGTCAAAATTACGAAGTTTCTCGGGCGCAGCGCGGCAAGGAAATTACGCCCATGCAGCTCGCCGACGTATTTAAAGAGCTGGAAGATATGGGCGCGGAAAACATTTCGCTGGTAACACCGTCCCATCTCATCGCGTACCTGGTGCCTGCGTTTGAAATTTATCAACCGAAAATTCCCGTCGTCTATAACAGCGGCGGCTATGAAAAAGTCGACGTCTTAAAGCGTATCGACCCGTTTATCAATATCTATCTGCCCGACGTAAAATTTTATTCTACGGCGCTGTCGAAACGGTACTTGGGCAAAGAGGATTACTTCGACGTCGCTTCGGAAGCCGTTTCGTTCATGGCAAACGCCAAGCCCCTGCAAATGACGGAAGAGGGAAAAATGCTGTCCGGGTGCATTGTAAGACATCTCGTCATGCCCCTTTGCACAAGCGATTCCAAAGCCGTTTTGCGTTGGTTCTCGCGGGAATTGCCTAAAACAACGTACCTTAGCTTGATGAGTCAGTATACTCCCTTTGGAAAAATTGACGGCATGCCCGAACTCTTGCGCAAAATCACCGCGCGCGAATACCAAAGCGTTGTGGACGAAGCTTTTGCGCTCGGGATTGACAAAATTTTCATGCAAGAGAGGACTTCCAGCGGGGAAAAGTATATCCCCAGTTGGGATTTTTAGGGACTGGAAAGGAAAATTTCCGCTTTCCATTTGACGATTTTGTTCGTCAGCTTTGCCGCCCGAGAAGGAGAAGCGTACACAAGTTCCGCCTCGGCACGGCGTAATTTTTGTAATGTTTTTTGCGTTGCTTTCATACTGCTATTTTGTGGCAGGAAGAGGGCAAATATACCATTTTCAGGAGGCCGCTATGTTGATTTCGGCAGACAATTTATCTTTCGGTTTTAACGGCGGTTCGCTACTGGAAAACGTCAGTTTTGCCTTAAATGAAGGGGAACGGATAGGCTTGATAGGCGGAAACGGCGAGGGAAAAACCACGCTTATTCGCTTGATTTTGGAAGAGCTCACGCCCGAAAGCGGCACTTTGTTCCGCAAAAACGGAATCCGAATCGGGTACCTGGCGCAGACGGGCGGATACGATTCCGCCAACACCGTCTTTGAAGAAATGCGGGAGATTTTTGCCGCGGATATCCGCGCCGTAGCCGCTTTGCGTGAAACGGAAGAAAAAATATCCCAAACCGCCGAAAATTCGGTGGAATACCGCGCTCTAGCGCAAAAATACGAGGCTTTGAATAAACAAATCGCCGCGCGCGATAGCTATAATTTCGAGGTCAAAATCCGCACCGTCCTCAACGGGATGGGTTTTGAAGCCGTCTACGATCAGCCCATTTGCACGATGTCAGGGGGCGAAAAAACCCGTTTAAAACTTTGCAGACTGTTGCTGGAAGAACCCGAACTGCTTATCTTAGACGAGCCGACCAACCACTTGGATATGAAAACTCTGTTTTGGCTCGAGGAGTATCTTTCCACATTTAAAGGCGCGATTTTGACCGTTTCGCACGATAGATATTTCTTGGATAAGCTCGTCGGTGGCATTTATGAGTTGGAAAACAAAAAATTGTCCGTTTTCAAGGGCAATTATACCAAATACAAAGTACTCAAAGCGGAAAAGACGGCGAGACTTTTGAAGGAATACGAAAAACAGCAGGAAGAGCGCGCGCATATGCAGGAATACGTGGACAGAAACCTCGTCCGCGCCTCGACGACGAAGATGGCGCAATCGCGAAGATTAGCGCTCGAAAAGATGGAGCTTGTGGAAAAGCCCACGCTGCCGCCTACGCCGCCGCGATTCGTGTTTACCTATGCGGACAAGCCCTACGAACGGGTTTTGGAAGTGCAAGGTATGCAGTTAAAAGCAGGGGAGAAAACGCTGCTTCATAATGCGTCGTTCACCTTGATGCGCGGAGAAAAATGCGCTGTCATCGGGGACAACGGCACGGGAAAATCCACCCTCGTTAAAGAGATTGTCAAGGGCAGAAATCCTGCAATCAAGCTTGGGCGGTTTATCAAAATTGCCTGCTACGACCAGGAAAACGCCAACCTTGACCCCAACGAAAGCGTTTTGGGGGAACTTTGGGGCAGACATCTTACTTGGGAGCAAACCAAAGTCCGTTCCATTCTTGCGCAGGCAGGCTTGATTGCCGAGGATATGGATAAAAAAGTCCGCATGCTGTCCGGCGGCGAAAGAGCAAAGCTCGCTTTGGCGGTTTTCGAATGTGAAAACGGGAATTTTTTGGTCTTGGACGAACCTACGAACCACCTCGACCTTGCCGCTCGCGAGAGCCTTGAAAGCGCGTTGAAAGAGTTTGACGGAACGCTGTTGTTCGTTTCGCACGATCGGTACTTTATCCGCGCGCTGGCAGGAAAGGTCATCGAATTAGAGAACGAAAACTTGACCGAATTTACCGGCGGATACGATGCGTATAACGCTTATAAAACCGCAGCGAAAGAACGCGCAAAAGCCAATGAACGCGTACCTGCCCCCACCGAAGTGAAAAAATCCGAGGGAAAAGAGGGGTATTATCGTAGCAAGGAAGAACGCGCGGCAGACGCTCGGCGCAAGGCACGCATTAAAAAGATAGAGGACGAAATTTCCGCATTAGAAACCGAGGATGCGGAAATCAATCAATCCCTCGCCGACCCCGCCGTTACCGGAAACTTTACGTTATTAAACGCGAAGTGCGCGCGTATGGAAGAGATTAAAAACTTGCTTGAATCGCTCTATGCCGAGTACGAAACGTTGATTTGATAAATTTTTTAACTTTTTTTCTAAAACCTATTGACAAACATGATTTATTATGATATCATTTTAATATCAAAAAAATATATAAGGAGTCAATATTTATGGAAGAAAAGATTTTAACGAATAAAAAGCACGGGATGCGGACGTTATTGATTTGCATTTTGGTGGAACTGATTGGTATTGCCGGGATTGCGACGGCGGCGTATTTGGATTTGCAAACGAACGTGCAGTCGGTACTTTGGATTGCGCTTGCGATTGTATCGGGCGTGGTGATGTGTTTGGGTTGGATTCCTTTGGCTGGTTTGCGCGTATTGAAACCGCAAGAAGCGCTTGCGCTGACGTTGTTTGGGAAATACGTGGGGACGTTGAAGGGCGAAGGCTTTTATTCGATTAATCCGTTCTGCGTAGCGGTCAATCCTGCGGCGAAGACGAAACTCAATCAAAGCGGTGACGTGACGCACAAACCGGGTGTTGCTTCGGGTGAGCAAGTTTCGTTGGAAATCGTGGATAAAAAGATTTCGTTGAAGATTATGACGTTGAATAACAACCGTCAAAAGATTAACGATTGTTTGGGTAACCCTGTTGAAATCGGGATTGCGGTAATGTGGCGTATCGTGGACACGGCGAAAGCGGTGTTCAACGTGGATAATTATAAGGAATATTTGTCCTTGCAGTGCGACAGCGCTTTGAGAAACGTAGTGCGGATTTATCCTTACGACGTTGCGCCCGGCGTGGATACGACGGGGGATGGGATTGCGGACGAAGGCAGTTTGCGCGGTTCGAGCGACATAGTGGCTTCGAGAATCCGTGACGAGATTCAAAGCCGTGTTGACGAGGCAGGAATTGAAATTATCGAGGCGAGAATTACGTATCTTGCATATGCGCCGGAGATTGCGGCGGTGATGTTACAAAGACAGCAGGCAAGCGCGATTATCGACGCGAGAAAGATGATTGTAGACGGTGCGGTTGGCATGGTGGAAATGGCGTTAGAGCGCTTGAATCAAAACCAGCTTGTGCAGTTGGATGAAGAGAGAAAAGCGGCGATGGTGTCCAATTTGTTGGTAGTACTTTGCGGTAACCATGACGCGCAGCCGATTGTCAATACGGGTAGTTTGTATTAAGAATGGATAAAGGCAGGTATGCGCAAATGGACGAAAAAGAGAAAAAACAAATTCCTTTACGCTTATCGGCAAAGCTATATCAGGCGATAGCGGCATGGGCGGAAGACGATTTTCGTTCCATGAACGGGCAGATTGAATATTTACTGTCGGAATGCGTACGGCAGCGAAAAAAGAACGGAAAATACGTATCCGACGAGATAGACGTTCCGCCCGAACTGGATATATAAAAAAGAAAACCTCTCTGTGAAAAGCGGAGAGGTTTTTATAAATAAGGGTGAAAAAGCATTGACATTTTTCTTTTTCGGGAGTATAATAGATTCGTTCCAAAAGAGGGATAGGACAAGAAATAATACAAGCAGGAATATCGAAGCGGTCATAACGAGGCGGTCTTGAAAACCGTTTGGGTGAAAGCCCACGGGGGTTCGAATCCCTCTTCCTGCGCCAAAAATATGGGAATGACAATGGTTATTCCCATATTTTTTTGTTTATGGGAATTGAGACGGATTCAAGGGACGAGTTTCCCTTTAAGAAAAGTATTGATAATGCTTTTCAGGGGCGAGATGAGCAAACGCATAAGTGGGCGTTTGCGGTGACCGAGTGCAAAGAAAACCGTACTTTGCACGAGAAGAGCCGTTTTGCGGGAGCAAAACGCTTTGCCTTACGCATGGGGGTACAGAATAATTCCGATAGCAAACGAAAAGACTCAGTCGAGGTATTGACTTTTTTGTTTTTGAAAGGTATAATAATGAACATAAAATTGTTTGAAAAACCATGTGAGAATTCCCCGTGGGAACGAGGGGAAAGCTTTATAAAAATCAAGCGAAAAAGGAGCAAGATTATGAGAAAAAATTTAAAGACAAAAGCGTACGTGTACCCGCTGCCGGTGCTGATTATCGGGACGTATGACGAGAACGGAGTGCCGGATGCGATGAATGCGGCGTGGGGGACGGTTTGCGATACCGCGCAGGTGGCTGTCGTGCTGAGTGCAGGGCATAAAACGGTGAAAAATCTGTTAAAAACAAAAGCTTTTACGGTGGCGATGGCGGATAGCGATAACGTTTTGCCGGCAGATTACGTAGGCGTGGTTTCGGCAAACGACGTGCCTGATAAGCTTGCAAAAACGGGCTGGCATATCTTAAAGAGCGAGTTTGTCAACGCGCCCATTATAGAGGAATTGCCCCTTGTTTTGGAGTGTAAACTTGTCAGTTATGATACCGACACGGAAATTTGTATCGGTGAAATCGTAAACGTTTCCGCGGACGAGCGTATTTTAGATGAAAATGGCAAAATCGATTTGACCAAATTTAAACCGCTTTGCTATGCCAGCGAGGTGCGCGAATACTACACGCTCGGGGAAAAGGTTGGAAAAGCTTTCTTCGACGGTTTGAAATTGAAATAAAATATTATTAAATAAAATATATAAAACCCGATAAATGTACTTTTTTTGGGATATTTTTCGTGTTATACTGCCATTGTGCTTGAAAAAAAATCGCATAGTTGCACGCATGTGCAATCGGTAAAAAACGAAAAACCAAACAAGGGGAAGGTATGATTATCAACGGGATTAGTTATTGGAAAAAAGACGAAAAATATGAAATGCTCAACCTGCAAGAGGGCTTAAAAACGTTGCAAATTCCTGCGTTTATGGACAAGGTCAACGGCGAAATTATCGGGCATTGCAACAGCGTGGAAACCTTTATCGTGGAAGAGGGAAATCCTTGGTATTACGTGCAAGACAACTGCTTGATGACTCGCGATGGGGAGCTTGTCGCAGGTGGGATAAATAGTGTTATTCCTACGGACGGCAGGGTCAAGCGAATCGGGAATATGGCGTTTTTTAGGAAAGCGCCGACGCATTTGGTTATCCCCGAGGGCGTGAAAGAGATAGGGTATCGCGCCTTTGCGGAAAGCGAGGCTTTGTATAGCGTCTATCTTCCCGACAGCGTGGAAAATTTTTCGCAAGCTTTTGAGGGTTGCGAGAATTTGGAGACGGTATTTTTCGGGGGCAGCCGCGAGGACTGGGAAAGGATAACGCAGGGGAAAAGGCTGAATCCTTACGGCGTAGAACCGCAGACGTACTGCCGAAAAGAGGGCAAAGGGCAGCGGCAAATGCACATTGAGACTCGGCACGTTTGCCCCGTTTGCGGTAAGATGATGTTTGCGGAATACGATTCCTACGAGATTTGCGGTACTTGCGGTTGGGAGGACGAGACCTGGTGCGAAACGCACCCTGACGAGGAGAGCGGGCCCAACTATTGCAGCTTAAACGAATATCGGCGTCGCTTTTTGCAGCGCGTAGCCGAAAACCCTTTGTATGCTTGGAAAAATGAGCGCTTGTGCGGAGAAACGGAAATGACGGATTTTGAAAAATGGAGCGGATTTATTATGCAGCTTGCGCATTTTGAGTGCGTAACGGGGGCGGAATTAGAGCGTTTAAAAGCGGAGCTTTCCGTTATCCAAAAGACGGGCAGCGCAGAGCTTTTTCAATCGACGTATAACAGTTGGCAATCGTTATATGCCAACGGGTTCCGAGGTTATATCACAGGCGATGCGGAAAGGTGGTTTGTTTTCTATTTTCTGTCGATGACGCGCGAAAACCCGATAGAAAAAGAAATTCCCGAGGGCGTTTTTTCTAAGGTGGTGTTTGTGATGGAACGAAAAGAACAAAACGCGTGATTTAGGCGCGGAGCAGATTGTGTTTGAGAAAGGCATTTTGTCGATACGGCAAAGTGCTTTTTTATATTATACAGAAACGCCCACGCCCATAAAGCGTGGGCGTAAACACCCCCCCCCTGCTATGCGGGGGGGGGAATAAACTTTAGATTCACGTATATGTAAGATATACAAAAAAGCTCCTTTGTGCTAAACTAAATGTAGGCTGGCAACCGTACACAAGTAAGCATAAAGGAGGACGTTAAAATTG
>JAZQGK010000154.1:0-1716 GCA_045539975.1 Candidatus Scatosoma sp.
CGACGAAAGGGCTTGTACAGCCGTTCTCGTATTGGGTAAAAGCCGGTTTGTCGTTCGGTAACTTCTTTAATTCCGATGGTTCGGCGACGGGTAATGGTTACGTATATCAAGGTAAGACGTTAAGCTTTAACAGTTCTAGCTTTGAGCTTAAAATGAACAATGCAAACGTATTGAAGATGTGGTTCACGGATGGCGAAGGAAACGCACCCCTTGTTACAGCAGACAACGGTGAAGGCTTCTCGTCTGGCGTAAGCCATTTGGAAGGGTTGGAAAACGTCTTAAAGATTGACGGTAAGACGATTGCGGAATGGGAAGCGTTGCTTGGCGACGGATTCTCTATCGGCTCTCGTGCAAACGACGGTAGATTGACTCCTTATTTCAGTCTTGCGGCACTTGCTGAAAACAACTTCATCGGTAAGAACTTTGCGGTAGAGCTTGAAAACGATTGTATGACCAGTCAAGGCGTTGTAAAAGCGTTTAAATACATTTACAACTGGGCGTTGGGCGAAGGGGTGTTGAACCCTGCGGAAGAAGAAGTGGTATATTCGACTTCCAGCGAAGCGGAAATGACGGACGAATTCTTCTACTTTGACGTTGCGTTTGATAAAGATATTGTAAAAACCGCTCCTACGGTAGATACACCGCTCTCGAATGATGATTTGCAGAAAGCGGATTTGTCCAACCTTGTAAAGGTAAACGGCAAAGACGTTGCAACGGCAATGTATTCGATTGCTGTTGTAAAAGATACAAAGAATACGCTTCGTTTCAGCATTTTGAATTCTGAAATTTCGGCAAACGTTGAGGTTGAATTGTTGGCAGGCTACGTATTCCCTAACGGTAATACGCTTGGCGAAGGTGCTGTTTTAAATTTCAACGTGCTTCCTACTGACGAATTAACCTTGAAACAAGACCGTGTGGAAGGTCCTTTCTATTATGAGGGTGTAACGAGCGGATTATTGCAAGTAAAAATGTGGTTTGCTTCGGCGGTTATTGCTGCGAACGGACCTGCTGGTGCGGCTGACGCGACGATTTCCGTTGATCAAATGGAAGGCTTGGAAAATGCGTTGTATTTTAACGGTAAGTCGATTACGCAATGGGCAGCAGAAGGGGCATTGGGTACGTTGTCCGCGAGAGCGGAAGGTGGTTTCATCTTCCGTTTTGATACGACGAAGTTTGATACGAGTAAGGCATATTTAATTGAAATCAAAGAAGAAGTACAAACGACAAAGGGTTTGGTTCAACCTTTTGCATATTGGGTAAAACCCGGTATGACTTTCGGCAACTTCTTTAACAGCGACGGTTCGGCAACGGGTAACGGCTACGTATATCAAGGCAAGACTCTCGAATTCCAAAATTCGGCGTTTGAATTGAAGATGAACAATGCAAACGTATTAAAGATGTGGTTTACGGACGGCGCGAACACAGCTCCTGTTATTGCAAGTGATAACGGCGAGGGCTTTGCGGCGGGCGTTACGCACTTGGAAGGTTTGCAGAACGCATTGAAGATTGACGGTAAGACGATTGCGGAATGGGAAACGCTCCTTGTCGACGGCTTCTCGATTGGTTCTCGTGCAAACGACGGTAGATTGACTCCTTATTTCAGTCTTGCGGCACTTGCTGAAAACAACTTCATCGGCAAGAACTTTGCGGTAGAGCTTGAAAACGATTATATGACGAGCCAAGGCGTAGTTAAAGCGTTCAAGTACGTTTACAGCT
>JAZQGK010000155.1:0-6856 GCA_045539975.1 Candidatus Scatosoma sp.
GCTTCCTGCAAAAGCAGGATTGAACTTCGGCGTTCTGGCAGTGGATTTTGGCTTGCTCGCCTCCATCCTAAACTTCTTGTGAGGTCTCGATTTCTGATTTTGATACTTCTTCTCGTTATGAAGGAAAACGCTCACGTTACGCACTTCACGCCTCGGATTGTACTTCTGTTGCGTACCAGCAGCCGTGAGAAGCTCGTTATCACGGCGCAGAGACGAACGTGTACGTGATTTTCGACGTCCCTTCAAAGCGCTCTCGTCCGCAATTCGTTGCTGAAAAGGCTTTCGCTTTTTCTTGTCTTTAATCGCTTTCGCCAAACCACGTTTATTGTGGATAATGTCGTCCATACTCCAACCCTGTAAACGTTCGTAAGTGGAAAACTTCTCTTTCGCTTCGTGTCTGGAATTGGCGAATGTTACTTTACCAGTTTTCAAAACCTGCTTCATAAAGCGTTTTGGAATGAAAATTCGCCTTCCCGACCCGTGCGTCGCATGTCCCCATGCTCCTCCATCTGCAGCCATTAGACAATCTCCTTTATGAATGTTGGCTCTTCGGTCAGAGCCAGTGTGAAATCCCCGTTCTCATCGCGTCGGACAACCTTCATGAAACAGCAACCCGCCGGAGAACACACAAATTTGTGGGGATAATTCCACATAAGTCGCAGTAGTTTTCGATAACTCGTCATGTTCTGATTTTCTGGGTGTCCACGCCACAAATCACGGGCTTTGGCGATGATATAACGGTCGATACCGTTGTGAGGACGCTCGAAAAATTCAGGGGCGCACGCCGTGATTACGTTCCAAAAATCCTCGAATGTGTACTCCGTTTTGGGATTTTCGACTGCCCACGTCGTAAACTCGGAAGCCAGAGGCATCGTCTTGTAAAATTTTGATTGATACAGCTCAAAAGGCGAACTGTTGACGGTCTGAACGGTGAACGGATTCGCATTTTCGACCTGTTCCAAAACCTCAAAAATGGATTGATACATCGCAAACCAACGGTCATAACTTTTGCAATATTCCGGTACGGATTCATTCTCGAAACCGGAAAAACGTTTTTGACGCGCGACAGGAAGCTCCTGAAACCGTCGATTCGTCATAAACATGGGCTGGAAAAAGAAGTCGCGAACTCCGTTCTCGACCAACCGACGGCAGACGTCCACCAGGGCGTTTTTCGGCATCCATTTCTCGACGTATGGATTAAAACCAATCACGACGCCAAAGCCCATTTTTGCGAGCAAAATTGCCGTTTCAATCCGTTTTTCAAGAACCGGAGCGCCCGGCTCGACAATTTTAGAGACGCCATCGTCAGAACACGTCATTGTAATGTAAAAAAGGCGGTCGCGTCTTGCTCCGATGGCGTCAAGTACTTCTTCCAATCCTTCACCCGTCTTGGTCTGGAAAAAAATCCCATTCTCGAAGTTATCCAGTAACTTGACGAATTGCTCGGTAATTCGCCAGTTTTTCGGTGTGAAAGGGTCGGAACTATTCGATATGCAGATGGGATAACCTGCGTTGAAAAGGTCGGCTTCCAACGTGTTACGTGCGCTGGCGGTACGGATAAACGAGTCGATGGACTTCAGTTGCGGATTCCGTTCCTCACCGCCTTTCGTGTTCGCAAAACAGTAGGCGCAGTTGTTCGTGCACCGGTAAAAACTCATTTCAAGCCCGCTCGCATGAAACAGTAATTCGCCTAAAAATGCGGTAATCATTCCTGTTCGCTCCCTTCTTTTTCTTGGTCGTAATCCTCGTCGTCAGAATCCTCCTCTTCGGATTCCTCGTCGCTGTCGTCCTCAAATTCGTACTCCTCGTCTTGCGGAATTTCCCCCATCGACTGCCGTAGGTCGTGAATGAGCCAGCGTACAAAATCAATATCCTTTTTCACACCGAAATGCTCTTTGAGACGCTTAAAATGCGCGTAATCGACTTCATTTTCCATCACGGTGACGGGAAAATAAATTGGAACGTCAACCTTCTCGACGGTTCTGTCGCCCTGACTTGCGCCCATTTTGTCGAAGTCAGGAATGTCCATGCCGAGCTTTTCAAACTGGAAATCTTCTAAATCTCTTTGAAGTTTCCCCCAGTCCCAAGTCGAGAGGTCGTTTGCGTGGTTGTGCATGACAGCGTATTCTTTTCGTTGCTCTTCCGTGAGGTGGTCTAAACGGACGCACGGAACGTTCGTTAGCCCCATTTTCTTCGCCGCCATCAGCCTTCCGTGACCTTCGACGATCAAGTTTTCGTCGCCCCACACTCCAATGGGGTCGTTGAATCCGTAGTCTTGAATGGACTGGCAAATCTTGTCAATTTGATAGTCCGTGTGCCGACGCGCGTTTCGCTTATATGGGGTCAGCGATTCAATCGGAAGTTCGATAATTTGCATATTACGGCTCCTGTTAAAGTGTTAGATGGGCGAGGATGTCTTTTCGCATTTGGTGAAAAATCTGACAAATTCGTTGAGGGGTACACCCGCGTTCCTGAGCGATTTCTTTGTAAGTTTTTCCTGCTATCTTGGCGAAAAAAATCTCTTGCTGTTTTTCAGGAAATCTCTTCAATTCGTCCTCCAGCTCCGAAAAAGTCGCGATTTCGCCCAGTTTTGCGTCTGGTCTTGCCTCAATCGGGAGTATGTCTTCCGGGGAAACGACGCTCATGGGGACGTGAAAATCATGAAGAATGATTTCTTTTTGCCCGTCTGCGTTTTGAACAATACGAGTATGCCGAAAACTACAGATGATTCCGTAAATCCACCTGCTCGCGTACATAAAAAGGAGGCGCATTGCGTGAGTTTTGTCATTGCTCGTTCTTTCAATGTCTTTGACATGACGCGCCATAAGTTCCTGAAAAATGTCCTCCGATGACATGAAAGTACAGGCGTACTTTTGGGCGAGTTTCATAATAAAAGGACGGAACTCCCACAAAACCATAAACGCCTCGTCTCTTGGTATCACAATGACCTCCTTCTATTTTGTATCCGAATCATTGCTCCTCATTCGGCTATAATAATGTCTTTACCCATTAGTAACTATACTTACGATTAAATACTTTTAAAGTAAAAAATTAAAATTTCTGAAATTAAGTATCAATTACACATGAAAATTTAGAGAAAAGCGGTCTCTTTAGCAGTCGTTTCAGCAATACAAAACGACGATGGAGCGGAATTTTACAGAGTGTCGGACTTAAAAAGGCTCAGATATTGTCCGAGCCTTTTGTAGATATAACTAAAATTTACATCAACGCTCAATTTTTTCGTCCACTTTCGTTTCAAGAAAGCATTCGTACTTTTTCCAGAGACGATTTTGATTCACAAGGCGGATACCAAGATAGCCGACTTGGATAGAATTGTCGCCAATATCGCATTTTTCAACGCCGTAACGCTCGTGGATTTTTTGACTAAAATCGGCGCAAGCGTATGCTTCGCATTCGTTCATTTTCATGAAATTACAATACAACGCGCCGAGGCTGGAAACAGTGACTTTTGCGTCGTCCGCAACTTCAATAAACGTCTCGCAAAACTCGTTAAACCGTCATACACAAAATTTCCACGTGGGGCGGTCCTTCCGGCAGTCGTTTCAGCAACACGAAACGACGGGGAAGCGGAATTTAGTGGTGCGTCGGGCGTAAAAAACGTTTTTGCGTTACAACTTCCGGCTCGATTCCAAGCTGACGTATCAACTCCTCGAACGAAACGACTTTTCCTTCGCCCTCCTTGAGATAACTACCCAAAACAGAAATTGACAACGGCGCAATCACGCGGATTTCACAACCGCCGGAAGCGTCCTCCTCATCGTCATCATCCATTTCGTCCTCCTCATCGTCCTCGAAATCGTCGTCATCGTCGTCCAGTTCGTCGTCCAGTTTGTCGTCCAGTTCGTCATCGAAATCTTCATCGAAATCGTCGTCATCGTAGAAAGCGTCTTCGGACTTAATTTCCGCCTCTTCACCTACGATGCAGTCATTTTCGCGGAGCATTTCAGCGTCCTCTTCAACCTGCGCATTTTTGACGGCATGTCTCACATAGAGACAGTAACCAGCGATAGCAAGAAGCGCATCCTCGATTCCGTCGCCGAGGTTGTCGAAACCATTGTCGCTCAGTAGCGTGTTCTGCAATTCCTGACAATCTGTAATAATTGAGTTTTTCATGATTGATTCCTTTCATTTTTCAAAAAAATTATGTTGATTCTATATTAAAATTCAGTTTTGCCATTATTTCGTATTGCTGAAATAACAGCCGAGAGGACTATTCTCCTCCGAATTTTCAAGTAAAATCAAGGGATTCTAAAATGGGATACTTCCAGAAAAGTCGTCTGGCGATGTGGTTGGATTGTAGGGGCGATTGTAGGTTTGCGCTTGCGGATTGTTGCGATTCCCGGAACCCAGCATTTGAAAACGCTCGCCGACGACACGTAATTTCTGCATGTTTCGGTCGTCCTGTACCCACTGTTCGAGTTTCAAACGTCCCTCGACCAAAATAGGGGAACCTTTGGTAAGATACTCATTACACGTTTCCGCATTTTTACCCCAGAACGTCACATCGACGAATGTTGTTTCCTCAACATAATTTCCGTCGCCACTTTTGCGACGGTCGTTGATAGCGATTCCAAGAACACAGACAGGCGACCCGCTCGGCGTATAGCGCATATCTGGCTTGCGTGTCAAGTTCCCAACAAGGATAACTTTGTTAAAACTTGCCATTTTTTCTCCTTTATGGGGTTAGATTGTCTTGAAGGCTTTTTTCCGACATTTTTCCAAACGGACGTCTCGTTATGTTGTGCGTTTTCAGAATGTGCCAAATGCAGTTGTAACTGACGTTCGCCAATTTTGCAATTTGTCGGAGGCTTTTTCCTGAAACGTATAAGTGAATAATTTTTTCTGTTGGTAAAGTGCGTTTCGCCTCGTGAAATTGAGAGCTTGGACGCATCTCGACATTCATTTTTTTCAAATGGTATCTGACCGTCGCTTTGTCGCAATCCAGTTTTTTGGCGATACTCCCCATACTGTGACCGACGCGGTAAAGTCGGACGATTTTTTTGGCGTCTACCATGTTTTCCTCCTTAATTTTCAGTCAGTCTCCGCTTCATTTCCTTAATTTCCAGCAGAAGCGTCAGACGCTCTTTTTCCTTTTTTAGCATTTCGATATTCAACGTGTTATAAATTTCCGTTTCACGGTCGTTTCGTGTTGCGGAAACGACTGCTGGACGCGGAAATTTCATGTGGAATTTGTGTATGTCGTCTTTTGGAATTGTTGGTTTTGATACCGACACGGGGGGCGGTGCGATTGACAACGTATTCACACTCGCGATTAAACTTCCGAAATGTGCGCAATTCAAGAAACATGCGCCATTGGCAACGTCTTTTTCACAGACATAGCAAACGGCATTTTTTGCATATTTCGTGCGGAACTTCTTGATAAATCCGATTTTGAAATACTTGCGGAAACCATTTTTGCTCATGTTGTACGGCTCCAAAATATCTGCGACGCACAAGTACCGTTCGCCATTGTACTCGCCGACGGCAACATTGCATCCGTTGAGAAAAACTCCCTTTTCGTTCGTCAGTCTGGGGGTTGTGAATCTGTTCATTTTTCAATTCCTTTCGTAAATTTGGTTAAAGGTTAAATGCGGGTTCGTAATTCGGAAGCGTTGTCGTTTCCACGCTGGCGAAATTGAGGCTGGCTTGCTGTTGTCTTGCCAACGCTTCTCGTTCTTGTCGCATATCTCCGCAATTGGTGAATTTGACGACATCAAACATTTCACACAACCTCGAAAACACGCGATCACCGTAAAATCCCAAAAATGAATGGGGTTCGTTAGGCATCATGGATAGGTTACTGGTCATGATGACGAGCTTGCCGTTTTTCCGATATTCGTTGTACATATCCATCAGGAAACTCTTCATCACGGGTTCGTTGCCATAAAATTTAATTTGCGGTTCGGAACCAACGTCGTCGAGAAGGAGCGTTCTCTCGGAATTTAGGTACTCCGCGTAACCGGGAAGCACGCTTTCGAGTTTACACTTACGCGCGATGCTGTCGGCATTGATGGTTTGGAAACAATGCCAATCTGGAGGAGTGTAAGCGAATCTTCTGCCTGATTTGTCCTGCCAATAGTTTTGACTTTCCGATATTTGAGGCTTGGAAAACTGGTAAATTTTTTCAAGCATCTTAGTTTTTCCACGTCCGGCGGGTCCGATAATGAGTAACCCTCGCGTTGGTCGTAAGTCGGGATTTTGCGTGATTTTGGCAATTTGAAACTGGGTTGCCCAACGAAAGATTTTTATCATTTCCTCCGACGCGATACGGTCACAGTCGAAGTCCGTTTTTTCTCGGAAATAGGCTTCCATTTTCGGAATTCCGCGTTCAACTCGCGTTAAAAAATCGGGGTCTTGCGTGGCTCGGATTCGTCGAGCGAGCGGTTCGCTGACCCAATCTCCCAAGTCGTTCACGAAGCTGTTTTCCTCGTGGACTGCGATTTCCATCACTTTTTCCATCAAGTAACGCAGTCGGCTTGTTTTTCCCATGTTTTCCCGTGTTTCTAACGGTTTGGTTTCCATGAAAATCTCCTTAGTATTGCACATTTTCAAAAGAAAAACCAGCTTCCGCATAAGGGCTTTTTATTCGTGGTTGCTGGAAATTATTTGAGTTGTTATTGGGTCTCCGCGCTCGATTTTGTTCTGTACCAAGCCATGTATTGATGTGTCTTAGGATACCTGCTCGCGTTTTCCGATTTTTGGGATTCGCGAAATTCCACGCGATACAGGCTCGGAGTTGTTCTTGGACGTTGATTCCGAGATAATACTTCTCGAAACGCGCAAGGTCGGTCTTGGAAAGGGTAAACTCTTCTTCTCCAAGTCGGATCGTAGCCAT
>JAZQGK010000156.1:0-8719 GCA_045539975.1 Candidatus Scatosoma sp.
ACGTATTGTCCTTTGGCGTTGGTGTATAAAGTACATAACGAAGAGCGGAGAGAAAGCATTGTATAGTAGGGGGACTCCTGCGGAAATTTGCAAAGAACTTAGTGAGAATGATGAGGTAGGCACTTATTTTGATTATGTGACAAAGTACGTATTATGGGATGACGTGTTGGATTGGGAGCGGGATATAAAAGATTATGGGAAAAAGAAAAGACTTCGCGTGTAAGAAATTATAAAAAATGAAACCTCTATTTCTATATTAATAGAGAGATGCGAATGTGGCAGCACCAGTACGAAGGGGTACATGGCGCATTTTGTCGTACAAGAATTTTCGAAAATCCTTAAAGAGATTGCGGAAAAAAGATAAACGGCGGTATTTTGCAAGCGGATTAGCGCGAAAAACGCCGTTTTTTCTGCCTTTAAGTCGGTAAATCGGTCGAAAAAAAGCGACGACACTTTAACCTTAAGCGCCGCAGGCGCGCTCGCAAAAGTCAAGGTGTCGTTTAATACTCGTATAATATAGTTGTTATTTTTTGGTTTTTGTTGTAAGAGACACCTTGGGGATAGAATTTAATTGAGTGTATAACATTCATAACATGGGATATTGTCCACTAAAATTTACTGTGCTATAATGGCGGTATAACTCTTGAAATGAAATGGAGAATAAATAGGGAATATTATGAAAAAACGTATACTTACTTTGTCTTTAACTGCGTTGCTTGCATTATCAGGTTGTGCGCTCAATCCAAGTGCTAGTTCAAGCGATTCGGGGTCGAGTACTTCTGATTCGGGGAACGTAACGCCGAGACCTACGCCTGCAAGCGCAGTAGAATTGTATCAACTGGCGCCAAATAAGAACGCTTTGATTCAATCTTACGTAATTAAAACAAAAAACAACAAATTGATTGTAATCGACGGTGGTATTGACGGTACGGGTGCGTCTTCCGACCCTTATTTACCTTCGGCGCTTCGTTCTATTTTATGTTTAGAAGAAGGGGAATATTTTGAAGTAGAAGCTTGGTTTCTTTCGCATGCGCACAGCGACCATTATTACGAATTGTCCAAAATGCTTGCCGACTATTCGGAAGATTCTAATTATAAAATTAACGAGTTCTATTTTGATTTTCCTGACTTTGATGATTATTATGCGGCAAGAAACGGTCTTCCTTCTTACAAGTACGGTACGTTGACGAAATTTAATCAATTCAAACTTAATCTCAATAATTACGCAAACGTAAATGGCATTGATATTGAAAGCGAAAGTATGCTTTGGTATGATGATATTAACGGCTCGACCATCAACAGTGCTGAAATAAAATGGGGCTTGGATATCGAAATCGATGGCATTCGTTTTGAAATTATGCAAACGTGGGATTATGCGGATCGAAAGGGCAGCGAGGATATTAATGAAACCAGCTTGGTTATGCGCGCCCATGTGGAAGGACAAAGTATCTTATTCTTAAACGACCTTGGCGGTTTTAATTCGGATAGATCGAGCGGTGCGCGTTTGGTGAATACCTATGGCGAAGCATTGAAGAGCGACATTGTACAAATGGCGCATCACGGGCAAAAGGGTTCGCAAAAGGCTTTGTATGATTTGGTGGACGCAAAGGTGCATTTGTGGCCTACGCCGGCATTCGTATGGAACTATCCGAATGACTATACACATTTAGTAGAAACTCGTAAATGGGTGAATGACGGTAAGGATTTTGTACGGGGCGACGCATATAACATTGTCGCTTGTTTGTATGAAGCGTATCCTAAAAATCCTACAAAGGTTGCGGATTGGAACGAGGTAAAAGACGGAATGAAAATTACCCTTCCATATAATCCAGAAGTGTAAAAGCATGCGTGAATATGTTTGTAGGTCGTTATTAAGAAAAGGGAATAAAGTACATTCTATGGAGAAATAATATGAGTAAATTCTTAAGAATTGGTCAGGAGTTGACAAAAGTCTACATAGATAATCGTAATATTGAAGAATATAACATTGTTGTACATAGCGCCGGGGATTTAAGAAGCCCCGGCATTATGCCTTCTACAACGGAAAAAGCTGCGAAAGTATTTCAGCAATACATAGCGTTGCTTACAGATATTACTTTGCCGATTATTTATGATATTTATCCGTTGCATACGGAAAAGGAAATTGCCATCGGCGGTGTTTTTAGAGAGTACGATACAACGCGCGGCGAAGCGTATGAAGAAGACGAATACGAAATCAAAACCGTTGACGGCAATTTGATAATCAACGGCGGTGTACGCGGAATTTTGTACGGTGTTTACACTTTCTTGGAAAAATACTTAGGCGTTCGTTTTTTCTCTGCAACATGTGAACGGGTGCTTTATCAAGAAAAAGTGCAGATTTCTGACATTGACGAAAGATTTAATCCGCCTTTTGAATACAGAGATTTATGTCACTGGAATATTTTTGACGTGGATTTTTCCGTGAAAAGCAAAATCAACGGCACGTTTGTTAGGAAACTGCGAGAGGAAGATGGTTACGGCGTGGGATTTGCAGGCGGTTTTGCTGGTTTGGTGCATACTTATTCGTTGTTTTGCTCGCCGCAAACATATTTCTACGAGCATCCCGAATATTTCTCGTTGGATAGAGAAGGGCATCGTTCACCCGCTTCGCTCTGTTACTCTAATGCGGAAATGCAAAAGGTTGTAACGAAAAATATTTTACAAATGTTAAAAAAGGAAGTAGCACCCAAGCTTGTTTCGCTCTCCATCAACGACGTTGAACATAGCGATTGTCATTGTGAAAAATGTAAGGGTTTGTTTGGCGGAAAAGGGAATAATACGGATAGGATGCTCTATTTCGTAAACAAGGTGGCAAGGCGTGTAAAAAAGGTGTATCCCGAAGTAAAAATCGATACGATTTCCTATGCAGACGTAAAGCAACCGCCTGAAATTGTAAAGCCTGCCGATAACGTCATTATTCGCGTATGCGCCTCAAAGGATATTGCGGGCTTGACGCTGGAACAGGGTGTTGCGGCGAAGCTTCCGCAACCCATGAATTATATGAAACGTATCAACGAGCTTTCTGCAATTACGGACAAGATTTACATTTGGGATTACCCGTACGATTACGTAACGACGAATGCAATTTTCCCCATTTTACATACCCTTCGGGAAGATATGAGATATTATGTTGATCACAGCGTAAAGGGTATCTTTATTAACGGTCAAACGGACGCGTCCGATTTTGACGATTTGAAAATTTATCTTTTAGCAAAGGTAATGTTCGACCCGTATATGAGCGCGGAAGAATACGAAAGACATATGACGGAATTTTTGGAAGGATATTACGGCGCAGGCTGGAAAGAGCTTTACCGTTTTATTTTGATGTCGGAAAAGGCAAGCGCGAAAAAGCAATTCGATCGTTGGTCGCCGCCGCAGAAAGTTATTCCGTTAAAGTATGATAAGGACGGAAAGGTGGATTATACGTTTATGAATAAGTCTTGGGCGTTATTTGACAAGGCGAAAGCAAAGGCTCGCGGCGGTGAATGGCGCAGAATTGATAAAAATTCTTTGCAGGTAGACTATTACGAGCTCCGCTCATTAATGAGAGAAAGTATGAAGACTGCGAGCGAAGCGGAACAACAAGAATGGGCAAAGAAAAACGAAACGCTTTATCGTAAATTTATTAAATATGGTATAAAGCGCATTGTGGAAAACGTATTTATCCCCGTTGTGAAAAATTTCAAGCAATCGCCTATCGAATGGGAATACTGGGATTTTGAATGTGTTATGGGGGATAGAAACAACGAGTCTTACGAACGGGAATTGTATCTTTTAGTGCCTGTAGAGGCGGAAGAGCATACTTTTGTTGATATTGCGTTTGCCTATAAGACGAATAATGAAAACGCACGGGGATATGTCAGTGTGTATGGTAGCGACAGTGAAAAAATTAATGCTACGTGGGATGAATACGGCGAATATCAAACGTTACAATTTAAGCACGCGGAAGTGTTAAGCAGAAAATCTTTTTCCGAAATTTCGGGTATAGATGAAACGGATAAGAGATTGAATTTATTGCCTATACATTTGAAAGGTGTGATTTTGAAGGTGGAAAAAATGGATGCAGGTGCATACGCATTTGTTAAGGCTATCAAGGTGTTAGAATGAAAATGGGAATTAGAGAAAATAGAATCAAAGAATTTCTTTTGCCAGAACGCATTGTGAAAACAGAAGGAAATATTCATAATCTGGAGAGGCTGTTGACGGGCTTTGAAAAACAAAACTTTTTTAAAATTGATAAACCTTGTACGATTAAAGGAAAGGGTTATATTATTTTGGATTTTGGGCGTGAAATTTACGGTACGCTTCGTCTTATGATAAACAAATTTTTCGACGAAAAGCCGGGGAATAATTTCCGTATTCGTTTTGGAGAATCGGTTACGGAAACCTGCGCTGAAATAGGCGAAAAGGGGGCGACGAATGATCATTCCACAAGAGATATGGAAATTTATATGTCCCCAAATTCTGACATAGAATGGGGAAATACTGGATTCCGGTTTGTAAGAATTGACTTTTTGCTTAATCAAACCTATATCGTCAATAAGATAGTAGCTGGTTTTATACACTCGGATATGGAGAGAATTGGTAATTTTAGAACGAGTAATAGGCTGTCTGAAATCTACGATACCGCTACGTACACGTTGTTTTTGAACGTGCAAAATTCCATTTGGGATGGAATTAAGCGCGACCAACATCTTTGGGTTGGGGACTTGTACCCAGAGCTTACAGGGCTCTTATTGTCGTACGGAAATATCCCTGCGATAGAAGAATCGTTAGAGGGGATTGTTTCTCATTATAAAATGCCTGCTTGGTATAACGAAATTCCCGCGTATAATATTTGGTTTGTGTTGTGTGTAAACGATTTCATTAAGTACACGGGTATCGAAAATCAAAAGATTATCGCGGAAGTCGAGAAAAACATTGACCAATTCGATAATTGTATTGATGCGTATGGCGAAGTTGATTTTCATAGGATTGGCGCAAGTATGTGGGTGGACGATTTCTTCGAATGGCCCTGTATTGAAACTCCAAGCGGAAGAATTGGGGTATTTTATCTATTAAAATATACTTTGCAAAAAGTTGTTGAAGAGAAATTTTTTAACGAAAAAATCACGGAAAAAGCAAGAAAGGCACTTGCGAGGATTAAAGACGCTAAACAGCCGATTACAAACGTCAAATCGGTGGAAAGTTTACGTGTTTTGTGCGGTGAAAATATAGAAGAGAGTGTAACCATCCTTTTAGATGGGGGAGCAAAAGGCTGTTCCGTGTTCTTTATGTATTTTATTTTAAAAGCCCTTGCAGACAATGGCAAGGGTGTAGAAGCGTTGCAAATTGCACAGGATTATTACGGCGCAATGTTGGATAAAGGCGCAACGACTTTTTGGGAAAATTTTGATATTGAATGGGTGAACGGAAGTTCTCGAATTGATGCATTTCCGCAAGAGAACGAAAAAGATATTCACGGCGATTTTGGGGCGCACTGTTATACAGGCTTTAGACATAGCTTATGTCATGGTTGGTCGAGTGGGATAGTAGCCTTTTTAATAGAAAATGTTGTTGGCATAAAAGTGAAAGAAAAAGGTTTCAAGAAAATAGAAATACAGCCGATGGAAAATATCGACTGTATAAAATGCGACGTGCCTACGCCATATGGAATGATTAGCATGGAAACGGTAGCGTCCGTTGGGGATAAAAAACAGGTTCATCTGTGTAAGCCGAAGGGAATAGAAATTATCTAGCCGTTTTTCTAAGCTCCGAAGGTGTAATGTCAAACTGCTTTTTGAAGCTTCTATAAAAGAAACTAGTGTTGTTAAAACCCGTAATATTTGCAATATTCGCAATCGAATCGGTCGTAGAGAGCAAAAGATATTTTGCGTAATTTAGCCGTTGATATAAGAAATATTCGGTGATAGACTGTCCCATATATTTTTTGAAGGTATTACAGATGTGTTGCTTTGTATAAGGGATGTCTTTTGTGATTTCGCTTACGGACTTCTTATAGAGATAGGGTGAGCGAAGCAAATCAAGTATATCTTGAATCCAACTGGGCAAAGCTGTACGGGAGAATTGAGAATTGCTATTGGATATAAACAGCAAGATGGAAGAAGTGATGCTTCGGCACAAACGATTGTATGACTTGTTATTGATGTCGAGAGTAAACTCGTTAAAGGTTCTCTCCAAAAAAGTAATGGTGTCAGCGTCTAGTTTGGTGTGCAAAGTTGCCGATGAATTTAATATTTCTTCGAAAGAAGGTAAATCTAAAAAGGCGCAAATTTCTTTGTATTCGTCAACGCTGATACAGATGTCGCGGTGAATAAAATTCACGGTGGAATCAGTCGATTTGAAACAATGATAGTCGGAAGGTTTGATAATATAAACGTCCCCGCTGTTGATAGGTGTTTTTTGTCCGTTTAATATATGGACGGCGGAGCCCGAAACGACGTAAAAAATTTCCACAAATTCATGTCGATGCAATTGGTTATTGTTGGATATAGTCAAGGAAGTGAAAAAATTTCCATTGGGAATAATTTCACTGATTAATAATTCAGAATTCATATTAAGACCTCCGCTTGTATTATATCAAAGTACCCGATAAAAGTCAATCAAAATATTGCAAATTATTCATGCTATTACTTTAATTCAGTGTCTTTTTCTTATTATTTGGTGTATTTGGTTAAATTTTCCTATAAGACTCTGTTTAATTTAGTGTATAATTACCTTAATTCTTTATCTTGAAAGGTTTGTGGAAAGTGTGATACAATGTTATATGTAAGAATATATGAAAATTTATGATTAGGAGTAAAAGATGAAGAAGTTGGTCGCAAAAATGTTGAATGTTCTTCTTGCAAGTTCGCTTGTCTTGGGTGCATTTTCTGGCTGCTCGACGGGGGGGAACAATTCTTCTTCGTCTGATTCCCATACGCCGGGGTCTAGTGAAAATTTCGAACCCATTGTTTATGAAGACAACGGGGAAAATATTGCCGATTATAAGATTGTGGTTTCCGCGACTGCCGATAAATCGACGAATTACGGCGCACAAATTTTGCAAAAGCGGATTAAGCAAGCGATTAACGTAGAGCTTCCCATCGTTACGGATGCCACGGCAGAAGGGGGATTGGAGATTATCCTTGGCGATACGACGCGCGCAGAATGCGACGCATTCAACTTTGAGACTTTGGGGAGTGAAAGTTTCCAAGTAAAAAACGTGGATAACGATTTGGTAATCGCAGGGAACGATAGGGGCTTGTTATACGGCGTATATGCGTATTTGGAAGCGATCGGTTTCAGATTCTATACGGTAACGACGGAAAGAATTCCTTATAAGGATGAAGTGTTTGTGCCTAGCGAAATCAATTTGACTTGGTCGCCTACGTTTGATTATCGTGAAACGATGTATGAAATGACTTGGGATGCGGAATGGGCTGTTAGCCAGCGCGTAAACAGTGATTTCGTGAGAGGCGACTTGAAGGCAGATTCTCAATACGGCGGTTTTGTGGGCTACGTTGGCGGAAACAATTGGACCGTTCATACCCTTTGGCGTTTGCTCCCTGAATCGGAATTCTCGGCGAACCCTACATATTTCGCAGAGCTTAACGGTGAGAGAAAAGTTAAGAATTCTGACGGACATTACAACCAGCCTTGTTTGTCGAGTGAAGGCGCATATCAGCTCATCTTGAAGAACGCGCTTGCTATGATTGCTTCGGATAGAAAGGCAAATATCATTTCTATTTCCGAAAACGATGGCGGCGATTACTGTACCTGTTCGGATTGTCAAGTAAGCTACGATGGGTACGGTTTAAGCGGTACGTTCTTTAGATTTATCAATAGAATTGCTGAAGATATTGCGAAAGTATATCCCGACGTTTACGTAGATACGCTTTCCTATGCAATGTCAAAAGAAGTTCCTACGGGGATCACGCTTGCGGAGAACGTAATCGTTCGCGTTTGTCCGAGAATGTGTAATTTCTGCACGGATCCTTCTACGTGTGAAAATCTTGCGGCGGATCAACAGCGTATCAAAGACTTCGTAGCAATTTGCGACAACGTTTACGTATGGTGCTATCCTATCAACTGGGGCAACTTATTCGCATCTTTGCCCAACTATGAAGAAATGCGCAACAATATCAGATTTTTCGCAATGGAAGGCGTGAAAGGTATCTATGCGGAAGGCTATTCTAAGGAAAACCCTGAATTCGGTGAATTGAAGGCTTATCTCATGGCGAAGCTGTTGCAGAATCCCATGATGTCCAAGGCGGAATACGAATATCATCTCAACGATTTCTTGCAGGGCTACTATGGCGAAGCGGCGGAATATATCGCGAAATACATCAGCCTTACCGAAGAAATGATTGATAAGAGAATGGAAAGCGGTCACTTGGATAAGTATTATACGGTTGAAGAGAACTTTGTATTCACTTGGGACAGTTCTACCAAGACCTATGATATGACGTATATCAATCAGATTAACGCGTTGTGGGATGCGGCTCTTGCAAGCGTTGAAAACGGGAGCACGCAGTGGCATAACGTAAAGAAATCCATGACCCACTGGACGTATATCGAACTTTGCAATACGATGGATAAGCGTTATCAGAATGGTACTGCGGAAGAAAAGGCTGAATTGGTGGCAAGAAACGAAGCGTTGTATAACGACCTTGTATACTACGGTATAACGCGTATTTTCGATAACAGCCACGATCTT
>JAZQGK010000157.1:0-38960 GCA_045539975.1 Candidatus Scatosoma sp.
TGAAATGATAAAAGAAAAATGAAAATTCATAAAAAGAACAGAAAAAATTGTTTTGCTCTTGAATTTTGTGTTTATGTGTAGTATAATAATATATGGGGAAAACAAGATAAGGGGTAGAAATGATTTTAACAGTATGCATGAGTCCTTGTGTGGACGTAACGATGGAATTAGATTCTCTCAATGTAGGGAAGACAAACGTCGTAAAAAGTAAAAAAGTAACCTTTGGCGGTAAAGCGTTAAACGTTGCGATAGGGGTTTCTCGTTTGGGCGGTGAAGCGCATGCAACGGGCGTAATGTACAATGAAAACGGGTATATGTTTGAGAACGTCTTGGATAAAGAGAACGTTCAGCATACGTTTGTTTGGAATAAGGGCAGGGCTCGCGAAAATTACAAATTCATCGATAGTCGTTCCATGTTGACGGAAGTCAATGATGTCGGTGAGGGGATAGCTTTGGAAAAAGCGGAAGAAGTGTTGGACTTGGTTCGAGTACACTCTTCCAGAAGTTCCGTAACGGTAATGTCGGGCGGTTTGCCTAAGGGACTCGGGGCAGATTATTATGGCCGCCTTGTAGGGGCTGTTAGTTCTCGTTCATTAAAGATTGTAGATGCGTCAGGGCAAAAGCTTTTTTCTGCGTTAAATGCAGGCGTGGACTTGGTAAAGCCTAACCTGGAAGAACTGGAAAATGCATTAGGTAGGCATATCGATAACAAAGAAGACCTGTTGGAGAGTTGCTACGAATTGTTAGATCGCGGCGCAAAACGCGTATTGGTATCCTTAGGTAAACGTGGAGCTGTGATTACGGACGGCACGGATAATTATTACTGTCGGAGTTTAAACGTAGCGGTGAATTCAACGGTAGGAGCAGGGGACGGTATGGTAGCCGCGGTGGCTTTGACGTTACAGCAAAATGCTCCGTTGCAAGAGATTTTGCGTGCGGGTGTGGCGGCTGGAACGGCAACGGTTATGAACGTGGACGGCGTTTCGTTTACGAAACAAAAATACGAAGAATTGTTGCCTGGGTTGAACGTAACTCGCATTTAAAATTATTACATAAGACTTTGATTTTATAAAAACGAGGCTTGAAAGCAACGCATATTTTAGACTTTGTTTCAAAAAAAGGAAACATTTTTCTTGCGTTGACATATACTGTATTATACTTGAAGAATTCCTGCTTTTTAAAGAGAAAAGCGGGGTATCCGTAGATGTGCCGTGTGGGTCGGAAAAGGCTTTGCGGTAAAAGAAAGCAGGGACAAAAGAGGAAAACGGTTCATGCGCTTTGCAACTGAGGTTGCAAAGACGCGTAACTGCGAATGGTAAGATACAAAGATTACCGCGGCGTATTTGTCGCGGTTTTTATATCCAAATGTAGAATAAAGGAATAAGACTTTCAAAAAAACTTGAAAAAAATTAAAAAATAGTTTATAATATATTTATCGGTAGACAAAAGAAAATAAATACAAAGGAAGATACTATGACTTTAAAAGAAAGACAAGCGGCGTTTGACCGTGAAAAATGGAATGATGGTGTGGCATCCGGTAAGGATATGTGCGGTACGTATGAGTTTTGCGGCAAATGTTGCAAAGATGAAAAATATCCCTGTGCTCGCGCTGAGGCGCGATGGAAAAGGGGCGGCGTCCGCATAGCTGTAATTCGCCGTCGCACGTAATATAACAAGGAGAGAATATGAAAAAATCCGAAAAAATAATTGCGGCAATTCTCATTATGGCAGTGGGAGTACTACTCGTTCTAATGAAGGATAATTTTATCGGCATTTTAATGTCGGTGATAGGATTAGGGTTTATTGTTTTCGGAGTGGTGGACGTTATCGAGCATGCAATTCCGCCTGCTGTTATCAAAATCGTTGGAGGGCTGCTCATCATCATTTGCGGTTGGTTAGTCGTCGAGGCGGTTTTATACGTTTTGGCGGCGTGTTTGCTCGTGTGCGGAATTTTACTTTTATATGATAGACTAAAACATAGGATAGGGTGTAACTCTTGGGTTTATACCGCTTGTATTTACGCCGTTCCGTCTATTTGCATTTTGATTGGAACTCTGCTACTATTTCACCAAAGCTTAACGCTTAGTTTTATCCTGGTCGCTTGTGGGATATTGACGTTGTTGGAGGGTGGAATTATCTTGTTTAATATATTTACCGAGGATTGATTAGCTAAAATATATATTTTCGCTCCTGCGCAAGCGTGCAGGGGTGTTTTTTTATGTTAAAATGACTAAAAAAGACGAAAAAGATAAAAATTTATCGATTTAGCGATTGGAAATTTTCAATCAAGTATGTTAAGTATTTGTCCTTGAAAAAAAAATGTGATATAATTGAATAGTATAAGTGCGCATTGGGCGCATTTGCTTAAAAAGGAAAAATAAAAAAGACGGAGATAAAAAACATGAAGAACAAAGTTACTATCATCGGCGCAGGCTCGGTTGGCGCAACAATCGCTTACACGTTGGTCGCAACAGGCACGGTTTCGGAAATCGTATTGATTGACGTAAACGTAGACAAGGCTCGTAGCGAGGCAATGGATATTTTGCAGGCTACCCCATATCTTTCGCCTGTAAAGATTTATTGCGGTACGTATGAAGATGCGGTAGGTTCGGATATTGTTATCGTGACGTCCGGCGTGGGTAGAAAGCCCGGTCAGTCCCGTATTGACCTTACGCAGATCAACGTCAACATTTTGAAGAGTATCGCACCTCAAATTGTAAAATATGCACCGGACTCTTTGTATGTATTCGTAGCGAACCCCGTGGATATTCTCACTTACGTGTTCTGCAAGATTACGGGTATCCCCAAACACCGCGTTATCGGTACGGGTACGACCCTTGATAGTATTCGTTTGAGAACTCGCCTTTCGGAATTGTATTCGGTAAACCAAAAGCAGGTACACGCATACGTTCTTGGCGAACACGGCGATTCTTCCTTTGTCGCTTGGTCCACGGCGGATATTTCCGGTGTTCCCTTGGCGGAATATGAAAATACGCTCACGGATAAAAGCGTGTTAAAAGTAGCTCCTTATACGCACGAGGAAGTAGAGGAATACGTTAAGAAATCCGGCGGTAAGATTATCGCAGGGAAAGGCGCAACTTTCTATGGCATCGCGGCAAGCGTTACGCAGATTGTAAAGAGTATTTATTCCAGCGCGTACACGATTTTGCCTTTGTCCACGGTTTTGGACGGTGAATATGGTATTTCCGACGTAGCGCTTTCTACGCTTTGCGCGATTGGTAAAGACGGTGTCGTTACGACGTTGACGCCGAAACTTTCCGATGAAGAGCTTGCTAAAATGCAACACAGCGCGAATGTATTGAAAGACGTAATCGCACAGATTGAAATTTAAGAAAACGGAGAAAGAAAATGGAATATCGTATTGTAAAAGATACAATGGGTGAAATGCAAGTCCCTGCCGACAGATATTGGGCGGCACAGACGCAGAGAAGCTATCAAAATTTCCGTATCGGTACGGAAGTAATGCCTCGTGAAATCACGCATGCATTCGGTATTTTGAAAAAAGCGGCAGCGCTTGCAAACTGCAAGCTCGGGAAACTTTCCGAGGAAAAGAAGAATGCAATTTGCGCGGCGTGCGATGAAGTAATCTCCGGTGAACTCAACGGACATTTCCCGCTTGTTGTATGGCAAACGGGCAGCGGTACGCAGTCGAACATGAACGCAAACGAAGTTATTGCAAACCGCGGCAACGAGATTGCAGGTGGCAAACTTTTGCATCCCAACGATGATATCAATAAGAGCCAAAGCTCTAACGATACTTTCCCCACGGCAATGCATATTGCAGCGGTTGTGGCAATCGAAGACAAGCTTTTCCCTGCAATGGATAAGCTGATTGCTACGTTAAAGCGTTTGGAAGCAGAAAACGAGGGCATTGTCAAGAGCGGTAGAACGCACTTACAAGACGCTGTTCCCATCGCATTCTCGCAGGAGATTAGCGGTTGGACGAATATGGTAGAAAAGGCAAAAGCGCAGTTGACGCTTGCCTTACCCGGTTTAAAAGAACTTGCACTTGGCGGCACGGCTGTCGGTACGGGGTTGAATGCGCCTAAAGGTTTTGCGGAAGAGGTCGCTGCGCAGGTAAGCGCTTTGACTGGTAAAGCGTTCGTTACGGCAGAAAATAAATATCATGCATTGACGGCAAAAGACGAACTTGTATTTGCGCACGGAGCGTTGAAAGCACTTGCTTGCAATTTAATGAAAATTGCAAACGACGTTCGTTGGTTGGCAAGCGGTCCTCGCGATGGATTGGGGGAAATTTTCATTCCAGAAAACGAACCTGGTTCTTCGATTATGCCCGGCAAGGTAAATCCTACGCAATGTGAATCCATGACGATGGTTGCTGTGCAGGTTATGGCAAATGACGTTGCAGTAGGTGTTGGCGCGTCGCAAGGGAACTTTGAACTTAACGTGTTCATGCCGGTTATTATTTATAATTTCTTGCAATCGGTTCGTTTGCTTGCAGATGGTATCACTTCCTTTGAAAGCAACTGTGTAACGGGTATTAAAGCAAACAAGGAAAAGATGCATCATAACCTTTACAACTCGTTGATGTTGGTAACGGCGCTCAATCCTTATATTGGGTACGAGAATGCAGCAAAGACGGCAAAGAAAGCTTACAAAGAAAACATTTCCTTGAGAGAAGCATGTGTGGCACTTGGTTTCTTGACGGCGGAGAAATTTGATGAAGTTTTCCGCCCCGAAGAAATGGCATATCCTCAGAAATAAACGAATAGAAACTTAAAAAGGTAGCGTAAGTGATATGAAAATCAGTTATTATCCCGGATGTACGCTCAGAACAAAAGCGAAAGATTTGGACGTGACCGCCCGTCTTTGCGCAAAGGCATTGGGCGTGGAAATGGAAGAAGTTGAAAATTGGCAATGTTGCGGCGCCGTATATAAAATGGGAACGGATGAAATCGCAACGAAGCTCTCCGCGATTCGTGCATTGGATTATGCAAAGCACAACGGTGGAAAGTTATTGACTCTTTGTTCGGCTTGTCATAACGTTATTAAACGCGCAAACGAGGACATGAAAACCAACGCGGATATCTGTTCCCGTGCGAACAACTATTTGAAACTTGACGAACCTTATCAAGGGGAAACGCAGGTAATTCATTACCTTGAAATGTTAAAAAATGAAATCGGTTTTGATAACATTAAAAAGGCAGTTGTCAATCCAATCAATCGCAAGATAGGTGCATATTACGGGTGCTTGTTGTTAAGACCGAGCGGTGTGATGGCGTTTGATAATCCTGAAAACCCGACCATCATCGAAGATTTTATCCGTGCGATTGGCGGAACGCCCGTTGTATATCCTTTCCGTAATGAATGTTGCGGTGCGTACGTTTCTTTGAAGAATCAAACGCTTCCCAAGGAAAAAAGCAAGAAGGTTCTTTCAAGCGCAAAGGAAAAGGGCGCGGAAGAAGTAATTACAGCTTGCCCGCTTTGCCTGTACAATTTACAGGTCAACGGCGATGGCATTCTTCCCGTAACCTACTTTACCGAGTTGCTCGCGGAAGCATTGGGGGTAAAAGCATGACGAAAGCAGAACGTATTGAAGATTTAAACCGCTTGAGCGGCACGGACGTAAGAAAGTGTATGAAATGCGGAAAATGTTCCGGACGCTGTCCTGCGTTTAAGGATATGGACATTAAACCGCATCAATTTGTTTCGATGTTGTCGCAAGGCAAGATAGAAGAATTGTTGGAATGCAAGGCGATTTGGAATTGTCTTTCCTGCATGGCTTGCGTAGAACGTTGTCCGCGTGGCGTTGCTCCTGCCGCAGTGGTAGAAGCGGTTCGCGAAACGGTGATTCGTATGCAAGGCAAAAACGGCATTGCAGCGGAAGAAATTCCGCCTATTGTTGACGAGCTGATTCCTCAGCAGCTTTTGGTCAGCGCATATAGAAAGTATAACAGGTAACCCCGCCGAAGAGAATTCGGTTGATGAACGAAATTCAAATAAAGAGAGTGTAAAAGATGCAAAGAATAGGTGTATTTATTTGTTGGTGCGGTAGTAACATCGCGGCGACGGTAGACGTAGAAAAGGTTGCAGAAGTAATCAAAAACGAACCGGGCGTCGTTTATTCCGTAAATTATCAGTATATGTGTTCCGAAAACGGTCAGCAATTAATCAAGCAGGCGATTAAGGAGCATAACTTGACGGGCATCGTTGTGGGTGCTTGCTCACCGAGAATGCACGAAGCAACTTTCCGTAAAGCCGCTGAAGAAGCAGGCTTGAACCCTTATATGGTAGAAATTGCCAATATCCGTGAACATTGTTCTTGGATTCATAAGGACATGGAAGAGGCTACAGAAAAGGCTGTTATTCTCGTTCGTACGGCAATCGCGAAAGTAAAACTTAACGCGCCTTTGACGGCAGGGGAAAGCCCCGTTGTAAAACGTGCGTTGGTTATTGGCGGCGGTATTGCAGGGATTCAAGCGGCATTGGATATTGCCGACGCTGGGTTCGAAGTAGACATTGTTGAAAAGAACGCAACGATTGGCGGTAGAATGGCGCAACTCGATAAGACGTTCCCTACGTTGGACTGCTCTGCTTGTATTTTGACGCCTAAGATGGTGGATTGTGCACAGCACGAAAAGATTGACATTTTAACGTATTCCGAAGTGGAAGAAGTGAAGGGTTTTGTCGGTAATTTCAGCGTAAAAATTCGTCGCAAGGCTCGATTTGTTGATGAAACGAAGTGTACCGGCTGTAAAATTTGTATGGACAAATGTCCGTCCAAGAAAGGCCTTAACGCTTTCAATATGAATTTGAATACTCGTCCTGCGATTTATATTCCTTTTGCGCAGGCGATTCCCAACGTTGCGGTAATCGATCCTGAACAGTGTATCAAGTTAAAGACGGGCAAATGCGGTATCTGTCAAAAATTCTGTGGCGTAGGCGCTATCGACTACGAACAAAAAGACAGCTTTATCGACCGTCAATATGGTGCAATCGTTGTGGCAACTGGCTTTAAACCTATCAATCTTGATGCGTTTAACGAATATGGCTATAATGACAATAAAGATGTTATTACTTCGTTAGAGCTTGAAAGATTGATGAACGCAGCAGGCCCTACGAACGGCGTTTTGCTTCGTCCTTCCGACGGGGAACACCCGAAGGTTATCACGTTTATTCAATGCGTAGGTTCGCGTGACACCAGCGGCTGCGGAAAGCCTTACTGCTCTAAAATTTGCTGTATGTATACGGCAAAGCACGCGATGCTTATCCGTGAAAAATATCCCGATACGGAAGTGCACGTTTTCTATATCGACGTTCGTACGCCGGGTAAAAACTATGATGAATTCTTCCGTCGCGCAGTCGAACAGTACGGCGTGGACTATATCAAAGGTATGGTCGGGAAAGTGTATAATGAAAACGGCAAGTTGATGGTACAAGGTTCTAACCTTATCGATAACGAACAGATTACGATTGAGTCCGACCTCGTCGTTTTGGCGGCGGCAATCGAACCGGAACCTTCCGTAAGAAAAGTGGCAACGCTTTTGACGGCAAGTATAGACACCAACAACTTCTTGACGGAATCGCATGCAAAGCTTCGTCCCGTAGAAAGCCCGACGGCAGGCGTATATCTTGCCGGTGTATGCCAAGGGCCTAAGGATATTCCTGAAACTGTTTCGCAGGCTTCGGCTTGTGCGGCGAAAGTCATCGGGCTTTTGGTAAAAGATAAGTTGAAGACGAACCCTTGCGTAGCGACGCCGGACGAAACGATGTGTAACGGTTGTAGCCAATGCGCAAACGTTTGTGCATACGGTGCAATCACGTACGTGGATAAAGAATTCCGCCTCGGTGGCGGTAAGACGGAAATCCGCCGCGTAGCAAACGTAAATCCTGCCGTATGTCAGGGTTGCGGTGCATGTACGGTAACTTGTCCTTCTGGAGCAATGGACCTTAAAGGATTCAGCTCCAAGCAGCTTATGTCGGAGGTAGAAGCAATATGCAAGATGTAACGACTGAAAAGAAAGAATTTACCCCTAACATCGTAGCGTTTTGCTGCAACTGGTGTTCTTATGCAGGGGCAGACCTTGCGGGTTCTAGCCGTTTGACGTATCCCGCAAATGTAAAAATTATTCGTGTGCCTTGTTCTTGCCGAGTAAACCCCATGTTCGTACTGAAAGCATTCCAGCAAGGCGCAGACGGCGTTATTCTTTGCGGTTGCCATCCTGGGGATTGCCATTACGTAACGGGTAACTATTATACGAGAAGAAGAATGGCGCTTTTGTACAGTTTCCTTAACTATATGGGGATTGAAAAAGAACGTACCCGTATTGAATGGGTATCCGCGGCAGAAGGCGCAAAATTCTCCGCTGTTATGAACGATTTTGTAAAACAAGTAACCGAACTCGGCGAGAATAAACGTCTTACCGACCTTCGTGTAAAGGAGGGTGAATAATATGAAAGACGTTGAATTGAAGATGTTAGAACGTGCAAAAGAATTGCTTGCAAGCGGTGAGGTTGCGCGTGTTATCGGTTGGAAAAAGGGCGATTTCATTCACGACCCGTCTCCTGCAAGCTTTGAATCGGTAGAAGAACTTGACGCTTTTGTGTATAACTGGTTCTGCGGTGCAAACCTTTCCAAGTACTTGATTCAAATGAGCAAGAAAGAGGGCAAGACGGCTGTATTTTTAAAACCCTGCGATACGTATAGCTTTAATCAACTTGTGAAAGAACATCGTATTGCCCGTGAAAAAGTACACGTTATCGCAGTAGAATGTCTTGGCAAGTTAGACATCGAAAAAATCAAGGCAAAGGGCGCAAGTTTTGTAACGGGCGTTGAAGTTGTAGACAAAGACGTTAAAGTTATTTCTCCTTTGGGCGAAACGGTACTCTATAAGCCGGACGTGGTATTGACGAAGTGTGAAACTTGCGAAAAAACGCATCAGGTAAAAGACGAAGAGATTATTCTTCATGATCGTCCCGAGAGAGACGTAAACCGTTTTGCTGAAGTGGAAAAACTTGAGGCAATGTCAGAAGACGAAAGATTTGCATTCTGGAGAGAGCAACTTTCCAAATGCATTCGTTGCAACGCTTGCCGTAACGTATGTCCCGCTTGTTCGTGCGTAAAATGCGTGTTTGACAATCCTGCTTCCGGTATTGCGGCGAAAGCGAACGATGATAAGTTTGAAGAACAGCTTTTCCATATCATTCGTGCATTCCACGTGGCAGGTCGTTGTACGGACTGTGGCGAATGTTCGCGTGTTTGCCCGCAAAATATTCCTTTGCACCTGTTGAATAGAAAATTCATTAAGGATATCGATACTTTCTACGGCGAATATCAAGCTGGGGAAACGGCAGAGGGAAAGACTCCGCTCACTTCGTATACCGAAGGTGACCTTGAAGCAAAAGACGTATTCAAAGGGGAGGCAAAATAATGTTAAAAATTGCAAAAGAAAGATTAAACGATCTGTATGCGAAAATTAACGAAACGATGGGTTTGTATATTCCCATCAAGCGCGCAGGCGAGGTGAATTATGCCGTTTGGAACGAGGGAAAGGAAGTTTCTTTGGAAACGTTAAAAACGGTTCGCTCGCCTAAAGGTGCCTTTTTTCCGCAAACGGAAAACATGATGAAGTTTAAAACCGAAGGCAAAAATCTTCAAATCATTGATATCCGCGAGGGTTGGGATGAAAAGAAAGATTTTGTTATGTTCGGTATCAAAGCTTGTGATTACAAGGCCATCGAGGTCTTGGATAAAGTATTCCTTGCAGAGCCCGTTGATACCTACTATCAAATGAGAAGAGAAAAGTCCACGATTGTTACGTTGGCTTGCTCGAAACCCGAAGAAAGCTGTTTCTGCAATGCTTTTGGCATCGACGCGACGGCTCCTATGGGCGACGTAACTACGTGGTTGGATGAGGAAAATCTCTACTGGCAGGCGAACACCGAAAAGGGTGAAAAATTGACGGCTCTTGTGCAGGATTTGCTTTGCGACGGCGGCGAAAATGAAGTAAAAGCGCAGCAAGAAGCAACAAAAGTCATTATGGAACAGTTGCCGTTTGCAAATCTCGATTTGAGTAGATTTAAACCTGAAAACTTGAATGATTTGTTCAATGATTCCGCATGGGAAGAAATGAGCGAAGCATGCCTTGGCTGTGGTACTTGCACCTTTGTTTGTCCGACGTGTCAATGTTTTGATATCCGTGATTTTAAGACGAACGAAGGCGTTATCCGTTATCGTTGTTGGGATTCTTGCATGTATTCGGATTTTACGCTTATGGCACACGGGAATAGCCGTACGACGCAAATGCAGAGATTCCGTCAAAGATTTATGCATAAGCTTGTATATTATCCTTCGCAAAACGATGGTTTGTATTCTTGCGTAGGCTGCGGACGTTGCGTTAATAAATGTCCTCAAAGATTGAATATTGTAAAAGTTATTAAAACGTTGGGAGGAAAAACAAATGATTGAAGAAACTCTCATTCCTAAAATCGGTGTTGTAACGGATATCCGCAAGGATACGCCTGACGTAAAAACCTTCCGTGTAGTCGGTACGGACGGAAAGAAACTTTTCAAGCATATGCCCGGGCAGTGCGCAATGGTTTCTATCCCCGGCGTCGGAGAATGTATGTTCTCCATTACGTCTTCCCCGACGAATGAAGAATATATGGAATTCTCCATTAAAAAGTGCGGTTGCGTAACCGAAGTAATCCACGCTCTTGAAGTAGGCGCGCAGATTACCGTTCGCGGTCCTTACGGGAAAAACTTCCCCGTGGAAGAAGATTTCAAGGGCAAAGATTTGCTCTTTATTGCCGGCGGTATCGGGCTTGCGCCTTTGCGCAGTGTTATCAACTACGTACGTCATTATCGTGAGAATTATGGCAAAGTGGTTATCGTATATGGCGCGAGAAGTAAGGATGACCTCGTAGATATCGAGGAAATCCAAACGGAGTGGGTAAACGAGCCGAATATGGAAGTTTATCTCACTATCGATAGACCGCAGGAAGGTTGGGACGGGCACGTTGGCTTTGTTCCAGCATACGTAAAAGAACTTGGGCTTGACCCGAACATGACGGCAGTCCTTTGCGGGCCTCCCATCATGATTAAATTTACGTTGGCAGGACTTTTGGAACTGGGCTTTGACAAATCCCGCGTGTACACGACGTTGGAACTTCGTATGAAGTGTGGCGTCGGCAAATGCGGCAGATGCAACGTTGGTGACAAGTTTGTATGTAAAGACGGACCTGTATTCCGTATGACGGAGCTTGACGAGCTTCCCGATGAATATTAAGGAGATATAAACTATGGAAAAAATGGTAAACGTATATCTTTTCGGTAAACGCTATCAGGTTCCGGAAAGCTTGACGATTATGAAAGCAATGGAATACGCAGGCTATCAGCTTGTTCGCGGCTGCGGTTGCAGAAACGGATTCTGCGGTGCATGCGCAACGATTTATCGTATTCACGGTCAACAAGAATTGAAATCTTGCCTTGCTTGTCAGCAGCAGGTTGAAGAGGGGATGTACGTGGCAACGCTTCCTTTCTTCCCTCTTGTAAAGCAGGTATATGATATCAATCAAATTAAACCTACGCAGCAGATTATGATGCAGTTATATCCGGAAATCTATTCTTGCATCGGCTGCAACGCTTGCACGAAGAGCTGTACCCAAGAATTGAACGTAATGCAGTATATCGCATATGCGCAGCGCGGCGAATATGAAAAAGCGGCGGAAGAAAGCTTTGACTGCGTTATGTGCGGTGTATGTTCTTCTCGTTGCCCTGCTGGTATTTCCCATCCTCAGGTTGCATTGCTTACAAGAAGATTAACGGGTAAATATCTTGCTCCGGAAACGCAGCACCTTATCAACCGCGTGGCGGAAATTGACAGAGGGGATTGCAAGGCGGCGTTGGAAGCAATTATGAACACGCCTTTGGAAGAACAAAAACACTTGTATAATAACAGAGAAATCGAAAAATAAGGAGAAGCGTATGTATAACTATACACCTGAACAACTTGAATCTATGAAAAAAGTAGAAGCAAGCCGCGCTTCTCGTATTGAAAAATTGCATGCTCGTATGACGGCAGAGGAAAAAGACGCCGTTTTGGCAGAGTTCCATCCCGACTATATCACTTCTGCGTATGAAGAATTGAAAGTTGGTAAAAATAAGGGTGGTAAAGTCTTGCACGAGCTTGCTGATTTGTTGCAAGGTCATTCCCGTATCAAAGACGCGAAGCCTGATTTGAGTAAAATCGACTATGACGTAGACGTCCTTGTTATCGGTGGTGGCGGCGCAGGCTCTTCTGCGGCTATTGAAGCACACGAAAGAGGGGCGAACGTTATGATTGTAACAAAGCTCCGTATCGGCGATGCGAACACGGCAATGGCAGAAGGTGGTATCCAAGCGGCGGATAAACCCAACGACAGCCCTGCAACGCATTATCTTGACGCGCTTGGTGGCGGTCACTTTATGAACAAACCGGAGTTGCTTTATAAGCTTGTAAACGAAGCGCCTGAGGCAATTTTGTGGTTGAATAGACTCGGGGTTATGTTCGATAAAGAAGAAGATGGTACGATGGTAACAACGCACGGTGGCGGTACGTCCAGAAAGCGTATGCATGCATGTCGTGACTATTCCGGTTCGGAAATTATGAGAACGCTTCGTGATGAAGTGTTTAACCGCAAAATTCCCGTTGTAGACTTTACGGCTGCAATCGAACTTATTAAAGATACCGACGGTAAAATCGCAGGCGCGGTTTTGATGAATATGGAAACGAAGGAAATCTTGATTGCAAGAGCAAAAACTGTCGTTATTGCAACGGGTGGTGCAGGTAGATTGCATTATCAGGGCTTCCCTACGTCCAACCATTACGGTGCTACGGCAGATGGTTTGGTCCTTGCATACCGCGCGGGCGCAAAATTACTGTATCCTGAAACGTTACAATATCACCCCACGGGCGCAGCAGAACCTACGCAGATTTATGGGGCACTCGTTACGGAAAAAGTGCGTTCACTTGGTGCGCAGCTTGTAAATAAGGACGGCGAAGCATTTGTTTATTCGTTGGAAACGCGTGACGTTACCGCATCCTCGATTATTCGTGAATGCAAAGAGAGAGGCAACGGTATTAAGACAACGGACGGCGAAGGCGTTTGGCTTGATACACCGCTTATCGATATTCTTAACGGCGAAGGCACGATTGAAAAACGTATTCCCGCAATGCTTCGTATGTTTGGTAAATACGGCATCGATATTAGAAAGGACCCCATTTTGATTTATCCTACTTTGCATTATCAAAACGGCGGTATTGACATCGGCGCAAACGGTATGACGTGTATTGAAAACCTCTACGTTGCAGGCGAAGCAGTCGGCGGCATCCACGGTACCAACCGTTTAATGGGTAACTCCTTGCTTGATATTATCGTATTTGGCAGAAATGCAGGTCAGCAAGCAGGCGAAAAGTGGAAGACTGTCGAGCTTAAAGAATTGACGCTTGATCACGTTGATGCATTTGAGAAAGAGCTTGAACAAGCAGGTATTTCTACGGAAGTATGCTCACCCAAACTCCTTCCCGATTACAGAAGAAAAGCAAACTAAAAACAGGGAAAAGATGAAATAATCAAGGACAAAACGCACGAGGTACGCTTTGTGCGTTTTCGTCCGTAAAATCATAAAGGAGATATAAAGGTGGAGAATTCTAATAAAAAGAATTTAAAATGGCTTTGGATTGCCATCGCGGCGGTGGCTGTTGTTGCGTTGGCGGTATGGTGCATTGTATCTGCTGTCAATAATCCAAAATCGGAAACGATTTTAGGGCAAACAGTCGTATTGAAGGATGGCGCTGAAAACGTCTTGAACTTTAATTCTACGTTCGTACTCTTTGCAATCGCATTTTTGGTAATCGGCGTTGGTTATTTGCTTGGTGGCGTGAATATCAAAGGCGTCACGCTTGGTACGGCAGGCGTGTTCTTGGTTGCCATTTTGGTGGGCTACCTTTGCACGATTGTGCCTGAAGATGCAGGTGTATTTTCTGGCTTCCATTTGACGGAAGCATCCGCAGTTGTCACCTATTTGAAGGGCCCCGTTCAAAATATCGGTTTGATTTTGTTTGTTGGTAGCGTAGGGTTCATTGCAGGACCGAATTTCTTCAAAAACCTTGCAAAAAACTTCAAAACGTACATCGTTTTGGGCGCGATTATCATTTTGACGGGTACACTTGTTGCGGTTCTTTGCACGCTCTTTACCGATTACGGACCCGAATACTGGGCAGGTGTCCTTTCGGGCGCGCTTACGTCTACGCCTGGTTTCTCGGCTGCAAAGGACGCAGCGGATGCAAGCTTTGAATCGTTGATTACCCTTGGTCACGCAATCGCATATCCTATGGGTGTTGTTGGCGTTGTATTGTTTGTGCAATTAATGCCTAAGTTCTTAAAGTCGGATATGGCGAAAGAACGCGAATTGTTAAAGCTTGGCGGCGAAGAAGAAGCAAGAGATTATTCCAAGTATTTCAAGGTGGAAGATTTCGGCTTTATGCCGTTTGCTTTGGCGGTAATCGCAGGCTTGGTTTTAGGGGCAATTACCATTCCCCTGACGGGCAAGGGCTATAACGGGCCTTGCTTCTCACTTGGTACGACGGGCGGTGTGCTTATTATGTGTTTGGTTTTCGGGCATTTTGGGCATATCGGCAAGCTTTCCTTGGAGGTGAAAGAAGGCACGTTGAAGGTTATGCGTGAGTTCGGCTTGGCGTTGTTTCTTTTGGGGGCTGGCGTTCACGGCGGCGTTTCGTTGGTGGAACAAATTTCCGCAAACGGCGGTGTAGCGATTGTCGTATGGGGATTCATTGGCGGTGCATTTATGACGATATTCCCGATGATTGTTGGATTTGTAATCGGTAAGTACGTGTTAAAGTTGCCTCTTCTTAACAGTCTTGGTTCAATTACGGGCGGTATGACCAGTACTCCTGCTTTGGGTACTCTTATTTCGACGGCAAAAACGGATGACGTTGCATCGGCGTATGCTTCTACGTATCCTATTGCATTGATTTTGATTGTGCTTGCATCGCAGTTAATGATTACGTTAATGTAATGAAAAATCCCACCGCGTATTTGAATACACGGTGGGAAATTTAAAAAAAGGTTGTAAAAACAGTTGATTTTTTATTTAAATTAATATATAATAAATAAGCTGTTTGCAGAGATGGCGGAGCGGTTGAACGCGCACGATTCGAAATCGTGTTATGCAGGAATGTATACAAGGGTTCAAATCCCTTTCTCTGCGCCAAAAAATGACTCAGGATTGGATACAATTCTGAGTCTTTTCAATTAAATCCGCCTCTGTCGGAATAAATCCATTTTGTAGATGAAATCGCTACGCGATAAAATCTCGCTGACACGTGGTGATAAGAGTCGGATTTGATTTCATCTGAAGCCGTAGGCGAAGATTTCATCCAAACTCGTTTGGATTTATCCTGCAAAGCAGGGGTTCATTAGATAAACAAGGCTTTGCCTTGATTTATTTACGATAGTATGATATAATAAACTCACTGATAAATAAGAAGTTGACAAACTATTTCAACGGGGTAAATTGCATGGATTTAGAGAAATTGTATTATGAAATAAAAAACTACATAGAGATAGTAGACTTCTCGAAACTCTGGCGAGGTTTCAAACCTTTGAAATTTGCGTTGTACACAGACAGCGATTGTTTTTTTGATGGAACATATATAGACAAAACTGATATTTTTCTTGGCAATACATCCATTTTGTATAATGGGGAATGGGTTGCCATCTGGAAGGTGCAAGAGCAAATCAGCCCTATTGTATTAACTTCAAAGATTATCCACGAAATGTTTCATGGATTTCAGATGATGAATCATGATAGTCGATTTCCTGATGAACTGGATGCATTGTACAATTATAAATACGAAGAAGGCAATCTTAGCCTAAAGCTGATGGAAAACCAATTACTCTATCATCTATCAACACAATTTGATAAAGAGATGTTTGGAGAGTTCTTGAAAATTAGAAAATATCGTTTTGACTCTTTCCGTTATGAATATCAATATGAATCCAGTATAGAACAAATTGAGGGGACTGCCAATTATGTCGAGCTTCACTGCTTAAAGCAACTGTCCGCCGAGTTGTTTGAAAAGGCGTTTTCGGCAATGAGGGAAAGAATCCTAAACCCAAATAAGTTGCTCCCTATCAGGGCAATTTGCTATGACATTGGCGCATTGTTGCTGTATGTTATGACAGAGAACAACATTGCATTCGAAGATGGATTTTCATCTGTTACATTTGCGCAAACAATCTTAAATGATGTTGACGGGAAAAAGTATATTCCAGAGCACAATATGAAATGCTTGCTGGATAATTACAATGCAAAGGCAAACGAAGTCATTCGGAATGCAAAAGAGAAAAATATAATTATTGCTGACACACCGTGTGACCTTTTGAGCATAAATGTATACGATGCAATTTTCTGTGAAAATCATATCATTAGCAGATATTTTGTTATGTTTGGTTCTGGTGACAATCAGCAAATTGAATATGGTGATTTTGTCATCGAAACAAATGCATATAAGAAAGCAAGCAAAATCTATAGAATATAATTACTTCGCTAATTTTTCAATTTGCAGAGCGGTTATGGGGTGCTTTTTGTCGTTCTTGCCTACATGTACGCTTCGATTGGTCGTTCTTTTGCAACAAAAAAGGCTTTTAGCGAAATGCTACGGGCCTTTTTTCTGTATCAAAATAGAATATGTTAATTATAAATACGAATACTTCGAAAAAATTACCGAATAGTAAAATTCTAACACAAACGAGGGATTTTATGGTATAGTATAAACACATGAAAGTGATATGCGCATTCGCTTGAAAATGATAATTGGAAGGAATCAAAATGAAATTTTATTTGGTATTAGACGATAAAAAAGAATCTTCCGTTACCGTGGTATGCAATAAGGTGACCACTGCGGTGAGGAAAATTGAGGAACTGTGTTTGAGCGCGGAAGAAAATGCGGATTTGCTGTATGGCTACGCCGACGATGAAATTATTCCATTGGAAATCCCCGATATTGCATGCTTTTTCACGAAAAACGGCAAGGTTTTTGCAAGCGTTGGGAATAAAGAGTATGCAACAAAACTTCGCATTAAACAAGTATTGGATATTGTTGACGATTCTTTTATCAAGATAAACCAGGGTTGCGTTGCAAATGTCAATCAGATTGATAAATTTACCGTTTCTTTTGGCGGCGCGTTAAAAATTGTATTTAGAAACGGTTATAGCGATTACGTTTCGCGCCGTGAATTATCAAATATTAAAAGGAGATTTGGATTATGAATAAGTATGTAAAAGATTATTTTATGCGAGGGTTGATGTTTGGCGGGTTTGGACCGATTGTAGCAGGGATTGTGCTGTGTATTTTGCAGTTGACGAAAGTAAATGTATCCTTGTCTGGAACAGAATGCCTGATAGCGATTATTTCCACTTACATTTTAGCCTTTGTTCAGGCTGGATCGAGTGTTTTTAATCAAGTAGAAGGTTGGTCTATCGCCAAGAGTATGGGGCTGCATTTTTTAAGTTTATATGTGGCGTACGTAACGTGTTATTTAATGAATCGTTGGATACCTTTTGCTTGGGAAGTCATTGCCATTTTCACGATTATATTCGTCGCGGCTTATTTGGTAATTTGGTTGACTGTGTATTTCATTGTACGAACGACAAGTCGAAAATTAAATTCCTCTATTAAAAACCAAAAAGCATAATAAACGATTGAAAGCAAGCGAATAATACGTTTGCTTTTTTATGTGTAAATAGTCTATATGCAACATCAAATACAAAATTTGAAATTTAAGATTGAGAAAGCAAGAAAGAGGGCATACTAAATGAAAAACAAAACCTGGTGAATAATGGAAATCTTGCGTTCAGTCTATCAATATATAAAAGATAAATATGCTTTGTTGTCCCTGCGAAAATATACAACCATAGCGGGGACGCTCGTATTTTTCTTAATAATGTCGATTGTGCCGCTTTCCTTTTGGTTAACGTTGCTTGTTGGAAGATTACCCATCGACACGGATAAAATTTTATCGTTGTCTGTGTTTGATTCGGTAAAAAATATTCTGCTATATGTGCAAGAGGAAGCCGCGAACGCAACCACTGGGGCTTCCGTTGTGCTCATATTTACAACGCTTTATTCTTCGACAAATTTATTTTATCAAATGCGGCGCAGCGGAGAAATAATTTACGATTATCATCGTGAAAAAGAAGGGCTTAAGTTGCGCTTGGGGGCGTTGGTGTTATTAATTATTATAATGAGCTTGGTTGTAGCATTTTTGTTGATTTTTGCTTTTGGCAGTTTTTTATTTTCCCGTCTGTTACCAAGGAAATGGGAGCTTGTTGCAGATTACGCTTTGCTTGTTACGGTTGCTTTCGTATTGATATTGCTTTTAAATCTGTACATTTGTCCGTATAAAGCAAAAATACGCTCGTTTCTGCCCGGGACGCTGATTACGGTACTGTTATGGGCGGTGGCAGTTGCTGGATTTTCGTTGTATTTAAGGATTGGCAATTTAGGACGGTTGTATGGGGCGCTGAGCGCCATTATTATCTTTTTATTGTGGCTATATATTTTAATGATAGGCTTTATTATAGGGGTTATACTAAACAGCGAAAAAATTTTGGCGTTGCCTCGAAAAAAACGAATAAAAAGATAGGAAGTGCGAATACTCTTTTTATGAAAACAATTAGATTAAAAAGTTCGCTGTTGGTAGGGGTTGCCGTATTACTTTTGTTGTTTCCATGGCTTGGAAAAATAAAAAATCACACTTTGACGGACGTTGTGAAACCATATTTAGGATTTTACGAGTGCCGATTAGCGCGTTTGAATGAACAGGATTACTTGCAAGATTTCTCCTATGTGCGTTTGGAATTAAAACCCAAAGGCAGTTTTACCGTAACTTGTAAAACCAAAGAAGGCGAAGTTCGGGAAGCAGACGGTAGCTATGAATACGACGGAAAGAAAGAGGTGATAACCTTTTATTCTAAAGACGTACCGTTTGTCAAGCGAGAATGTCAAATTAAAAACGGCGTGATATTTTTGACGGTGCCAATTGGCAATAAAATGCTTGTGTTGGAGTTTGAACAAATGTAAAAAGTCGGGTATATTTCACCCGATTTTTTATTTTATAAAAAAAATATGAACAAATGTTCGCAAAATGCTTGCGTATTGGAAAAATTTGTGATATACTTAATTATGCTATGAAAATCGAGTTGACTGAATGCCAAGAAAATGCAAAGAAATTAATTGAGGAGTGGTACTTTAACACCAAGGATCAAGTTTTCGTCTTAAGTGGATATGCGGGGACAGGTAAGACGTTTTTGATTGATTATTTGGTGAAATACGTATTGCATTTAAAGGTTGGGGAAGAAGTAGTATTTGTATCTCCGACGGGAAAGGCAGCGGCGAATCTAGTCAAACAAGGCACGGTGGCTGGCACGATACATAGCTTGATTTACGTACGTGATGGGGAAGAATTTGACGTAGATGAAAATGGGGAGATCATCGAGAGACAAGAAATCTCTTTTATTAAAAGAGATGAAATCAACGAAAAAATCAAGTTGATTATAATCGATGAGGCTTCGATGGTCAATGAAACGATTTTATATGATTTATTAAGCTTTAACGTCAAATGTCTTTTCTGTGGAGATGGCGCGCAGCTTCCGCCTGTAAACGGTGCTTGTACGTTATTGAGCAATCCAAATGTTACGATGACGGAAATTGTTCGTCAAGCAGCAGACAATCCCATTATCCAAGTGGCAACTATGGCGAGACAAGGACAAGTAATTCCGTATGGGAACTATGGGGATAAAGTATGCGTAATCAGGAAAAATGCGCTATACGGTGAAGAGCGGAAACGTTTGTTTTTAAAAGCGGATCAAGTGATCTGCGGCAGAAATAAGACAAGGAATGATTTAAATGCGGAAATTCGTCGGTATAAAGGGATTTCGCAGACGCAGCTACTACCTCTTGATGGGGAGAAGGTAATTTGTACTTTAAATGATTGGGAGAAGCCGTTGGATAAAGACGAGCGTTTTCATTTGGTTAACGGGATTATCGGAACGGCGAGCGAAGTGGCGGAATGCGTTGACGAGCTTGCCACCATGGAATTTACCGCGGACTTTATGGAAGAAGGCGTAAAAGTGCCTTTTGATACGGGGATTTTTACGAGCGGGGCTTATAAGTACAATTACGGTTGGAGATCGATTACATTATCGGACGGTTCGGTTGTTAGTGAAGATAATATTGAATTGTTAAGAAAACTGCGAGCGGTTTCCGATGAGCCGGTTTGTCGCTTTGAGTTCGCTTATGCCATTACTTGCCATAAAGCGCAAGGCTCGGAGTTTGATTTCGTGATAGTATTTGATGAATCTTGGGTGTTTGGTGAAGAGAAGGATCGATGGTTGTATACGGCGATAACAAGAGCAAAGACGAAATTGTTGATTATACGTTGAGAAAGGCTTGACGAAAAATAGAGAATTTGCTATAATGACGAAAAACTTGCAGGGGTCAAATATGGCAAAACAGCTGGAAAAATATCAAGAAATCGAGCGTTCTATCATTACGACGTATAGAAAAACAATTTGGTCGCCGTTTGTTCTGGCGGTAAAGAAATATCAGTTGATTGAACGTGGCGATAAAATTGCGGTATGTATTTCCGGTGGGAAAGATAGCATGTTGCTCGCCAAATTAATGCAGGAACTGCAAAGGCATAGCGAAGTTCCATTCGAACTTGTCTTTTTAGTGATGGACCCTGGATATAACCGTGAAAATCGGAAACGGATAGAGGAGAATGCAAAACTGTTGCATGTTCCCATTACCATTTTCGAAAGCGATGTGTTTGCTGCCGCCGACGCTGCGTCGGAAGATGATCCTTGCTATCTTTGCGCGCGGATGCGAAGAGGACACTTGTATGCAAAAGCCAAAGAGCTCGGGTGTAATAAAATTGCGCTGGGGCATCATAAGAGCGACGTCATTGAAACGACGTTAATGGGGATGTTCTACGGGGGGCAAATACAAGGCATGCTGCCGCGCATTAAAAGTACGAATTTTGAAGGCATGGAGTTGATTCGGCCTATGTATTGTATCCTTGAAAACGACGTTTTGCGTTGGAAAGAATACAACGGCTTGCAATTTATTGCATGTGCGTGCAAATTTACAAAAAAATTGACGGGAGGAGATGCGGATACGTTTTCAGCTCGGCAAAAAGTGAAAGAAATGATTGCAGAGTTAAAGAAAGAAAATCCCAACGTCGAAAATAATATTTTTCAAAGCATTCATAACGTTCAGTTGGATACCCTTGCCGAATATAAGCAAAACGGTATAAAGCATTCATTTTTAGAAAAGTTTGAAAAGTAAGGGTATTTTTGTTTGTCGCTTGGCATAACATAGAGTATGCAAGACAACAAACACATAATCACAATTGAACAGCGAAAGAGTATAACTGTCAGCGAAGTGGAAAGCGTCATCGCTTTTTCAGAGGTAAAAATGGTATTGGCGTTGGTTGGCGGTGGGAAATTGCACGTCGTTGGTACGGGATTGAAAATAACCGGTTTCTCTAAAATGAACGGTACGTTTACCGCAGAGGGCTCGGTGATGGGGATTTCCTATGGTGGAAAAAGTTTTGTTTCCAGAATCTTTAAATGATTCAAGATAAAACATGGATACCGCTAATCAATTTTTATATTTTTCCCTTTGCATAGGCATTGGCTTTTGTGGGGGAATCATTTACGAATTTTTTGCTTTTTTTCGGGCACTTTTGAAGTGTGAAAAAAGGAATAAAATATTTGGCATATTATTAGATATAATATTCTTAGCTTTTTTTGCCGGTGTATGTGTATATCTAGCATTTGTATTCGATTTTCCCGCAATACGAATATACATGTGGATAGGTTACGCGATCGGTGGGATATTATATGCAAAAACTTTGCGAAGAATGGTTGCATTTTTAGAAAAAGTATGTTATAATATGCTTAGCAAAGTGCTAAAAAGGCAAAAAAGAAGAAAAAAATTCTTAAACACAGGGGATAAGATTTTATGACACAAGATAAAATGAGGAGAATTATAACGGCGTGTGTTTCAGCGGCTACGCTATTGTTTGTTATTCTCGTTGCCTTTTTGGTGTATCAATGGATAACGGGGGCTGTGCTGGATAACCGTATTGAAAAATTGCAAAAAGCAAACGCTGAGCTTGAAGAAATTAATAACGAATTAAATAATTATGCAAACTATTTGGAAACGCCCATCGGGAAAGATTGGTTGGCATTCCAGGAAGGGTTTGTAAAGGATAACAAATAATGAGAAAATTTGCCGTGATTGACATCGGCTCGAATTCCGTTCGCCTTATGTTTATGGCGGACGGAAAAGTTTTATATAAGAGCCTTATTACAACTAGATTGGGGGAAGGTCTTGCTCAGTTTTCCATATTAAATGCGGCGGCGATTGAGCGTTCGGCTCGGGCGGTGGAAACCTTTTATGAAAAGGCAATAAACGACGGTGCAGAGCAGGTTTTTGCGTTCGCAACAGCTGCGGCTCGCAGTGCTGAAAACGGTGCGCAATTCGTGGACAGAGTGAAAGAATTATGTGGTTTGTCCGTTGAGGTAATTTCAGGCGAGGAAGAGGCGGAAATTGGTATAATCGGTGCGCTTGGCGAGGCGGACGGTGGGCTAATCGACGTTGGTGGCGCTAGTACTGAGATTGTGATAAAATCAAACGGAAACGTTATTTATAAAAAGAGTGTTAATATCGGGGTTGTCCGTTTGAAAGATAAATGCGGCCGCGAAAGAGAAACGTTGGCTGCCGAAGCACGAGGCGCGGCCAAGGAGTTTGGTATTATTCCGCATAACGGGACATTAACGGCAATCGGCGGCACGGCAACGACGCTTGGGGCGCAGATTTTGAAATTGCAAGAATATTCTTCGGATAAGGTAACGGGCGCGCTTATTACCCAAGCGCAAATGCAAGCAATGGCGGACAAGCTTTTGGCTATGTCTATTGAGGAGATAGCGGCGCTTCCTTGTATGCCGAAGGGGCGTGCGGACGTTTTAACTGGCGGCGCTGTTTTGCTTGCAACGCTGATGAAAGAATTAGGGATAGAGAAACTAATCGTGAGCGATCGTGACAATTTGGAGGGGTTTGCCATTAAACGTGGGCTTTTGAGGTAGAAAATGGGTAGACGTTTTTCAACGGTATATGCTATTTTGAATACAGTTCTTTTGATTGCCAGTTATGTAATTTTGGCATATTTGGCGTGGTCAAAAGGAATTGAAAACCTGGGATTTGTCCTGATTGGACTTGTTTTCGGGTTTGTTTTTGCTCCGCTATTTCACGAGCTTGGCCACGTCTGTTTTGCGCAAATTTCGGGCATGGAGTACGTGTATTTTAAAGCTTTTTGTTTTCGTTTTGTCCGTAAAAATGGGAAACTGAAATTTTCTTTTGCTTCGCCTTTCGCTGTGGATGAAACGCAAGTGATTCCTAAATGTGGGGGCAATATGAAAAAACGAGCAGCCACGTATAGCATCGGCGGATTGGCGATAGAAGGTGCGGCGGCTCTCATTATTATCCTTTCGGCAGGAATTTGTTTGAGCGTAGGAAAAATTAACTTTGAGCTTTTGGCTATGATTCCTTATTTTGTCTATCTTTTTTTCTTGAATGCGCTACCCGTTGAATATGCAAGTGGAAAGACGGATGCTGCTATTTACATTGGGATCAAGAAAGGGTTTCCAGCAGAGCAAAATATGCTTGCGGCTATGGAAATTCAAGGGCGATTATACGAAGGAAAAAGCTTTGCGGAAATTCCATTGGAATATTATTTTGAACAGCCTCAGTTATCCGAGGACGAGCCTTTGTTTGCGGTTATGCTTGATTTGCGGTATCGATATTGGCTTGATATAGGTGATTTTGAAAAAGCTTCAGATTGTCTAAATCGTTTGGCACAGGCAGAACCTTATTTGACGGCAGTGGAAGTTGAAAAAATTCTTGCCGAGCTCACTTATATGCATTGTATAAACAATGATGAGGAAAGGGCTTCGAAATGCAAGGACCTGTGTGAGGAATACTTGAAAGAAGAGAATGTAACGGCAAAAAGGGTGTTGGCCGCATATGCATGTTTGCGCAATGAAAAGGAAGCCTGCACCGCTTTTATAGCGGAGGGATACAAGTGTTTGGAAATCGAACGAATTGCAGGCGTTGCAAACTTTGAAAAAACTTTGCTTTCTCGCATTAAGGCGGAATAAAATTGCTTATAATTGGGAATATGAAAAAGAGTTAGGTTGTGATATGAAAGAAAAAAATAAGCAAAGAAAGTTCGGTGTTTTGATGCCTATTTCCTCGTTGCCATCTGATTGCGGAATTGGGACGTTGGGCAAAGGCGCTTATCAGTTCGTTGATTGGTTGAAGACTGCAGGGGCAAAACTCTGGCAGGTGTTGCCCTTGTTGCCTACGGGCTATGGTGACAGTCCGTATCAATCTTGTTCAGCGGACGCTGTGAATCACTATTTTATTGATTTTGAACAGTTGGTAGAAGAAGGGTTGTTGGAATATTCCGATTATCGCGATTGTGATTGGTCGGAAGACGTCCGTCGCGTGGATTATGGGCGTCAGTTTGGGCAAAAATGCAAAATCTTAAAGAAGGCATTCGAGCGTTTTGATAAAAATACACCCGAGTGGATTGCTTTTTTGCACGACGGAAAATATGCAGATTACGCGATTTTCATGTCTTTGAAATGCAAATTTTCCTATGCCCCGTGGGCTGAGTGGCCGGAACCGTATAAGAGCTGCGCTGGCAAAGGCTTGGATTCTTTTATCGAAGCAAATAAAGAAGAAATTGAATTTTGGCAGTTTACGCAGTATCTCTTTTTGAAACAATGGAACGCATTGCATGCCTATGCGAAAGGAAAAGGGATATGTATCATGGGGGATATGCCTATTTACGTTTCAGAAGATAGCGTGGAAACGTGGCGATATCAAAAAGAGCTGTTTATGGTTGATGAGGAGGGCAAGCTGTCTGTTCGAGCAGGCGTTCCGCCCGATGCATTTTCAGAAGAGGGGCAGTTCTGGGGAAATCCCGTATATGATTGGGAAAAACACAAGGCAAGCGGATATGCCTGGTGGCAAGAACGGATTCAATATGCATTTACGCTTTTTGATATGGTGCGAATTGATCATTTCCGTGCGTTCGATCGTTTTTTTGCAATACCTGCGGATGCGGAAAGTGCAAAAGACGGGGCTTGGATGGATGGACCTAAAGCCGCTCTTTTTAAAAGTTTTTCTAGAGAATATGCCATTGTTGCCGAGGATTTAGGCGTTATTGACGACGGTGTAAGACAGCTGATGAAAGATACGGGCTATCCTGGGATGAAAGTTTTTGAGTTTACGTTTGACGGAAATCTCGAAAATGAATATTTGCCGTCTAATTTTGGAACGGAGAATTGCGTCGCTTATACGGGAACGCATGATAACGATACCTTGCGTTCATTTATTGAAAATATGGATAAGGGCGAGCGGAAAGCTTTCGAAAAACTGTTAGAAAACGAATGCTTAAAAGCGGACGTGGCGTATGTAACGGAAACTATCGAGGATGAAGTGGCAACGATTATTGAGCTTTTGATTGCGTCTATTGCCAATTACGTAGTAGTTCCCATGCACGACGTGCTTTGCATGGGTGAAGAAGCACGTTTAAACGCTCCGGCAACTGTATCTTTGCAGAATTGGACGTTCCGTTTTACGGAAAAAGATTTTAAATGTAGAAAAGCGGCGTGGTTAAAGACGATAACGTCGCTCTATAATCGATAATCAAAATAAAATAGACGCGATAAGACAAATAAAAACTCTTTCGGATTAGAAAGAGTTTTTTTATTTTGTGGTATAAAAATAATTTGGATAAGAAAAACTAAAAGAAAAGAAGTTCGCAAGGACGGAGGAGGAAGAATGAAAAAAATAACAAGAGTAGGCTTTAGTGCCTTGGCGTTGCTTTCGGCGTTGGGTGTAGCTGGGTGTAAAAGCGGTTGCGGCATGGGTAATGATGCAGGCGCGATTAAGTTGACGGTTTGGGTGTCTGAGGCAGACCGCGCTTTCGCGCAGTCGGTTGCAGAGGAATTTAAGGCGAAGAATCCTGAAAAGAATTATCAGTTTGTCATTGACATTCAAGGGGAGAATGACGTAGCTACTCGTGTTTTAAACGACGTGGAGAATGCGGCAGACGTCTATTCGTGTATTAACGATCAGCTGCCTAAACTGATTAACGGCGATGCGTTGGCAAAAATTGCAGGCGAGCGTTTGGAACGTATCAAGAAATCTAACTCCGTGGGGGCGATGGAGTCTGTTACGATAAAGATGAACGGCGTAGATGGAGTGTATGGTATGCCATATACAGACAACAGCTTTTTCTTGTATTACAATAAAGCCGCTTTGACAGAGACGGACGTTCAATCCTTTGATGGAATCCTTGCTAAATGCAATGATAAAAAACAGTTCGCGTTTCCTATGGCGGATGGCTGGTATACGACTTCTTTCTTCTTCGGGGAGGGGTTAGGGTATAAAGTAACCTATGATAAAGATTTGGCAGAAACGTCTATCGAGTGTGATTTCGATAACGAGAAAGGAAAAAACGTGACAGAGGCCATGTGGAAATACGTGCAAAATAAAGGGTTTAAGGCGGATGCAAACGATTCCAAAATTACTGCTGGGTTCAATGATGGGACAATTATTGCCGCAGTGTCAGGGATATGGAATAAAAGTGCGATTGAAGGGTATTTAGGTGAGAATTTTGCAGCGGCAAAATTGCCGACGTATACGCTAAATAAAGGCGCGGAGTCGGAAAAACAGGTACAGCTTGTTGGTTTTGCCGGCTATAAATTGATGGGGGTTAATAATTATTCCAAAAATAAGACGGACGCAATGGAATTTGCAGAGTTTTATACCAACAAGGAAAATCAAGTAAAACATTTCGAGAAACGTGGTTACGTTCCAACTAATATAGAAGCGCGTGTGGATGAAAAGGTGCAGTCGGATATATGTGCAAAAGCGATTGCTCAGCAATTACAGTTTAGTAAAACGCAAAAAGACGTACCCTCGACGCTTTGGGTACCGATGGAAGGCTTGGGTTCTGCTATGATTACGGGTGCGCAGAGCGGAAATTTCGATTTGGCGGCTCAGTTAAAAGCTTGTGTTGATTCAATTAAAAAGGGTGCAAAATAATACAGATTAGAGAAAGGAGGGAGACGTGAGTAAAGCAAAGATGGGTGCAAGAACATGGAAAAAGATTGGCGAAAATATTATCTTGCCATTTAAAGACGGTTCTGCAGTGACTCGCGTCTCCTATTTTATAGTTGGGTTTGGGCAAATAGCGAGAGGGCAGATTGCGAAAGGTATCCTTTATATGTTGACGCAAGCAGCCTTCTTCCTGTACATGATTTTTGCGGGCGGGAAGTTTGTCGGGCAATTATTTTCAGGGGATTTAGGTTCTCGTCTTTCAGGGGAACAATGGAATGAATCCTTGCAAATTTTTGAAAAAATCAAAGGGGATAACTCCTTTCTCATTTTGTTGTATGGAGTAGCAAGCCTTATGATTGCCGCGCTCTTTTTTGCAATTCTTTGGATGAATGTGAAAGGAAGTTATGAAAATGACTTAAAGCTTCGAAAAGGAGAAACACTTTTAACGATTCAAGAGGATATACGCAAACTGTTTAACGAAAAATTTTATCTGCCGTTATTGTTGCCGCCTTTTCTTGGATTATTAGTATTTACCGTAATGCCGCTGGTTTTTATGGTGCTGATTGCGTTTACCAACTATGACTATGCGCATATGCCGCCGGGTAAATTGTTTGATTGGGTTGGTTTTGCTAACTTTAAAACAATGTTCGCGGCTTCGGGTGGCGGTGCAGGTTTTGCTTTCGTATTTTTAAGAGTATTACTTTGGACGTTTATTTGGGCTTTCTTTGCAACTTTTACAAATTATTTTCTAGGGTTGATTATCGCCTTGCTGATTCATAAGAAAGGTATTAGGTTAAAAGCATTATGGAGAACTTTGTTTGTTGTGGCGATTGCTATTCCGCAGTTTGTTACCTTGCTTTTGATGCAGAAAATTTTGGACGGAGACGGGATTCTCAATAAGATACTTGGTACTAATATTCTTTGGCTGACCGATCAAAGATATTTGTCTTTGTTGCCGAGGGTTATGATTATCCTTGTCAATATTTGGATTGGGGTACCGTATACGCTATTGATGTGTTCGGGGATACTTCTCAATATTCCTTCGGATTATTACGAGGCGGCAAGGATTGACGGAGCGAGTGCTCCACGCATCTTTTTTGCAATTACGTTGCCGTATATGTTGCATATCACAACACCGTATTTAATTACGCAATTCGTCGGGAATATCAATAATTTCAACGTGATTTGGCTTTTGACGGGCGGCGGACCTGTTGATAACGTAAATTATGGCGGAGGCTCGCAGGCGCAGTCGACGGATTTGCTTGTCACTTGGCTCTACCGTCTAACGACCGACCAAAATCCCAAATATAACATAGCATCCGTTATCGGTATCGTGATTTTTGTTATTAGCGCCGTGTTATCTTTGATTACGTTTAATAGGACGTCGGCAACAAGAAACGAGGGGGCTTTCCAATGAAAATTAAATCGGTAAAACTTTGGAATACGTTTTCTAATGCGTTTGTGTATACTTTGCTTGCCGTTCTTGGCGTTTTTTGGGTGCTGCCTATTCTTTATTTGATATATACAGCCTTTCGTGTAACGCCGTCTACGGGCATCATTAATACGCTTTTGCCTAGTGACTTAAAACTTGGACTTGGGAACTTTATTCGTCTGTTTTCGGATACGATGTTTTCTCGGTGGCTTTTTAACACAATCTTTGTCGCGGTTTGTTCATGTGCCTTGACAACTGTTTTCATCTTAATGGTCAGTTACGCATTATCAAGGTTGCGCTTCAAATTTCGCAAACCAGTTATGAATATTTTGTTGGTTTTGGGTATGTTCCCTGGATTTATGAGCATGATAGCCGTATATTTCATCTTAAAGGCGATGGGGTTGACGAATTCTTTATTTGCGCTTATTTTGGTGTATTCGGGAAGTGCAGCTTTATCGTATTATATATGTAAGGGCTTTTTTGATACGATTCCGCGGGCGATGGAAGAGGCTGCTATATTGGATGGAGCAAGCCAACCGATTGTGTTTTTGCGGATTATATTGCCGTTAGCAAAACCGATCATTGTATATACGGTCTTGACTTCGTTTATTTCGCCTTGGTGTGACTTTATTTTTGTGAACACGATTATCAGCGATAGGGAAAAATATACGGTTTCTTTGGGCTTATACAAAATGATTAATGCCGAAAAGAATAGTTTTAACGACAACTTCACAGTGTTTTGCGCAGGGGCTTTTGTGGTAGGGGCTATTATCGTTAGCTTGTTTATGAGCATGCAAAAATACTATGTGGAAGGGGTTACAAGCGGTGCTGTTAAGGGATGAAAAAACCTCGCTCAAATAGGAGCGAGGTTTTCCTTATTTGTTTTTAATGGCAAGTTTTTCAATAAAAGCCACAATGGCGTACATAGCGGCGGCAAGAACGCAGAGAATAAAAACGGCGCTCATAACGAGGTCAAGCTTAAATACTTGCCCACCGTAAACGATTAAATAACCGATGCCGGCTTTAGAAACGATATATTCGCCCATGATTGAGCCGATCCAAGCCATGCCCACATTGATTTTTAACATGGAGATAAAGTTTGGCAGGGAAGAGGGAATAACAAGTTTTAACAAGATTTGAAACTTGCTTGCGCCCATGGAACGAAGGAGCAATAACTTGTTGGCGTCCGTTGCCATAAAACCGTTCAGCATGTTGAGAATTGCAACGATTAGTCCGATGAGAATGGTCATAAAAACAATGGCTTTGCTGCCCGTTCCGCACCAAATTATAATCAAGGGCCCCAAGGCGATTTTGGGCAATGCGTTTAAAACGACAAAATAAGGTTCGGTAATTCTTCTTGCAACATCGCTCCACCAAAGCAGGAGTGCGATGGAATATCCTAGTGCAACGGCAATAAAAAATCCAGCCAACGTTTCCCATAAGGTTGTGCCAACGTGATAGAAGAGTGAACCATTTTTATATAAATCAGCGATAGTCTTGGCGATTCTGGAAGGAGAACTTGTGATAAAAGGATTGATCCACGCGAATCGCGCGGAAAGCTCCCAAACAAGAAGCAGTATGGCTAAAATTGCAATCCGCGCAACGTTTACCGTGATTCCCGTTCTTTTTTCTTTTCGTAAGTATAAAAGATGCTCTTTGGAAAATTCATTTTTATTTTTCATGTGTTTAACTCCTTCCAAAGCACTTCAAACCATTTTGAAAATTCTTTGTTTTCTCGGCGTTTTAAAGGTTCTGTTTCCTCAAATGAAAGAGGGTGTTGTGCTATTACGCTAGCAGGGCGGCGCGATAAAACGAAAATTTTATCCGCAACAGAAATTGCCTCGCTGATGTCGTGGGTAATCAATAGTGCTGTTTTCTTTTCGGAACGGATAATTTTATAAACGTCATCGCAAACGGACAAACGCGTTTGATAGTCCAAGGCGGAAAATGGTTCGTCGAGCAAAAGAACGTCGGGATCAACTGCAAGCGTGCGAATAAGAGCTGCGCGCTGCCGCATGCCCCCCGAAAGTGAGGATGGATAATTTTTTAGGAATTGTTTTAAACCATATTTTTCTGCAAGTTCGATGGCACGCAGGCGTTTTTCTTGCGTATTATGCCGTTTGATTTCCAACGGTAAAAATATATTCTTTTCAATAGTGCGCCAGGGGAAAAGTTCGTCTTTTTGTAACATGTACCCAAAGGATTGACCGTCGTTGACAACTTTTCCCGCGGTAGGGGTCAATAAGCCCGCCGCTAGGGACAAAAGTGTTGTTTTTCCGCATCCGGATGGGCCAATGATTGCAACGAACTCACCCTCAAGCACCGAAAAGTTGACGTCTTTCAGTGCAATAGTTTCACCTTGCTTGCTGTGGTAATGCATCGAAACGTTATCAAATCGTAAAACTTCTTTCATTTGCGGTATTTCCTTGTGTGATTATTTGTTGTAAACTTCCTTATAAACTTTTTGCGCGTATGCGTTGTTTACGAGATTTTTCATCGGTACTCTTCTCTCTAATTCGCCTGCGTTTTCAATGATGTCCTGTAAGTTGTTAAAACTCTCTTCCGTCATGGAAAGTTCGGTTCGCCAAGCATCAATTGATCTGTAACGTTCTACGGATGCGGCGATAGCGGATTCGGAAACGCCTTCAAAGTATCTAACAAGATTGGGCGCAACAATGGCGGAGGGCTGTTCGTTGACGTATTTCACGGCTTTTGTAATTGCACGTAAAAATCCTTCTACGGTCTCTTTGTTTTTAAGAATCCACGAGTTTTTTGCCATAAAACAAGTGTAGGGGACTTCGCCAGACGCTTCGCCAACGGAAGCAACTACGTAACCTTTTCCGGCGAGTTCATATTCGTAAGCAACGGGGTCAAACATGGTGCAATAATCTGCCGTGCCGGCCTCAAAAGCACTTGTCATAAGGTTAAAGGCAACGTCGTAGTTTAACGTCAAATCAACGCCGTCGAATAAGGATTTTTGGTTGAGGATGTATTCAAAGGTCATGGCCGGGACGCCGCCTTTTCGACCGGCTAAAATTTCTTTTCCCTTTAAGTCTTCCCATTTAAAGTCGGGTTCGGGCTTCCGGGAAACAAGGAAAGAACCGTCGCGCTTTGTTAATTGACCAAAGACGGTCGGGGTATCGGTTGAACCGCCGATTAAGACGTACAGCGCGGCTTCTGGCCCGCAAAAACCGATATGGGAATCCCCGGAAAGTACGGCAGACATAACGTTGTCGGCTCCACCGCCGTTGGTGAGGTCTATCTTAATTTTTTCTTCTTCGAAGTACCCAAGTGATTCTGCGAGGTATAAAGGGGCGTAGAAAACAGAGTGTGTTACTTCGTTGAGCTTGATTGTTGTAAAACCGTCGTTATTTTCCTTTTTACAAGCGGGAAATGCAAGAGCTGTGAAACAAGCGGCAAGGGTTGCGCAAATACATTTGATAATTTTTTTCATTTACAAATTCTCCGAATAAAAAAATTTTTGGAATAATATATTATATGAATAGGCATTTATAATTGACAATTTAAAAACAAAGGTTTATAATTTAAAGGCTATACTAAAATAGAAGAGTTTTTCTCTTTTTGGTTTGTGTAGTGCTTGAATGTATAAAATAGGACCAAAGTGGGGTTTTACGATATGGATATGCAAAAGACATACGATCCGAAAGATTTTGAGGGGAGACTGTATACCGAATGGGAGAATTCGGGGTATTTTCGTGCGGAAATAGACGCAAATAAAATGCCGTTTACGATTATGATGCCGCCTCCTAATATTACGGGACAGCTGCACATGGGGCATGCTTTGGATGCAACGATGCAGGATACGCTTATTCGTTTTAAGCGTATGCAAGGGTACGCGGCGCTTTGGTTGCCTGGGTGCGACCATGCATCCATTGCAACGGAAGTCAAAATTGTTGAAAAAATGAAACAGGACGGTTTAACAAAGGCGGATCTTGGCAGAGACGGCTTTTTAAAGCGTGCTTGGGAGTGGAAGGAGCAATACGGCAACCGAATTATGTTGCAGCAGCGCAAAATGGGTACTTCTTGCGATTGGTCGCGCCAAGCCTTTACGATGGATGAAAAATGTTCGAAGGCGGTTCGTGAGGTATTTGTAAATCTCTATGAAAAAGGTTTGATTTACCAAGGGGACAGAATTATTAACTGGTGTCCTTGTTGTAAGACGGCGCTCTCTGACGCAGAAGTTGAATATGCGGAAGAAAACGGACATTTCTGGCATTTGCGCTATCCTGCGGTGGATGGTAGTGCGGACGTTATTGTTGCGACGACTCGTCCTGAAACGATGCTTGGGGATACTGCGGTGGCGGTGCACCCCGATGATGAAAGATATAAAAAGCTTGTTGGAAAATCTTTAAAATTGCCCCTGACGGATAGGGAAATCCCCGTTGTTGCCGATGAATATGTTGATCCTTCTTTCGGTACGGGTTGCGTAAAGATTACGCCGGCGCACGATCCTAACGACTTTGAGGTTGGGAAACGTCATAATTTACCCGTTATCCGCGTAATGAACGATGATGGTTCGATGAACGCGTTGGCTGGTAAGTACGAGGGCTTGGATAGATACGTTGCAAGAAAGCAAATTGTTGCGGATTTAGAACAAGGCGGAAATCTTGTAAAAATCGAGGCTCATAATCATAACGTAGGGCATTGTTATCGTTGTCATTCCACGGTAGAACCTATTGTTTCCAAACAGTGGTTTGTTAAGATGGAACCTCTTGCAAAACCTGCAATCAATGCGGTTATGAAAAACAAAGTAAGATTTGTTCCCGAACGTTTCGCAAAGACGTATTATAACTGGATGGAAAATATCCGTGATTGGTGTATTTCCCGTCAGCTTTGGTGGGGCCACCGTATTCCCGTTTGGTATTGTAAGGATTGCGGTAAGGTAATTTGCACAAAGGAAGATCCAACGGCTTGTCCCGAATGTGGTAGCCATAATCTTCATCAAGATGAAGACGTTTTGGATACCTGGTTCTCGTCTGCTTTGTGGCCGTTCTCTACGCTTGGTTATCCGGAGATTACGGAAGATTATAAGTATTTCTACCCGACCGACGTTTTGGTTACCGGGTATGATATCATTTTCTTCTGGGTTGCCAGAATGATTTTCTCGGGTATAGAACATACCGGTAAAGTTCCTTTCCATGACGTTCTCATTCACGGGATTATTCGTGACGAGCAGGGGAGGAAGATGAGCAAATCCCTCGGCAATGGTATTGATCCTTTAGAGGTTATCGAAAAATACGGTGCGGATTCTTTGCGCCTTTCGTTGTTGACGGGAGTCGCGCCGGGGAATGATACTCGTTATTCGGACGCAAAAGTGGAGTCTTGCCGAAACTTTATCAATAAGCTTTGGAATGCGGCTCGTTTTGTGTTAATGAACGCAGAGGATAAAAAGATTCCTGATATTGCAAACGTGAAACTCGCGCCTGCGGATAAATGGATTATTGCAAAACTGCAAAATTGTATTCGTGAAGTGACGACCAACCTTAACAAATATGAGCTTGGTGTTGCAAGCGATCTTGTTACAAGTTTTGTATGGGACGATTTCTGCGATTGGTATATCGAGCTCTCAAAACCTGCATTGTATGGCGACGACGAGGGCAGAAAAGCGGACGTTTTGGCTGTTTTGTGCTTTGTTCTTGAAAATGCATTGAAGTTGTTGCATCCGTTCATTCCATTTGTTACCGAGGAAATTTATGCAAATCTTCCGCAGACCAGCGGTAGCATTATGGTTTCCAGCTTCCCTCGATATAATTCCAAAATGGCTTATAAGAAAGAAGCAAAAGCGTTTGAAGGGGTTATGGAAATTATCAAGGCTGTTCGTGCTATGAAAAAGGATGCGGATTGTCCTCCTTCCAAAAAGGTGGAATTGTACGTTGTTACCGAAAGCAAGCGTTTATTGCAAGTTAATAAAGATTGCATTGTTAAACTTTCGGGCGCAAGCACAATGAGCTTTGTGGAAAGTTCTGCCGAGGTTGAAGGGAAGACGGTTTCTTCTGTTACGGAAATTGCACAAATTTACGTGCCGTTAGGCGAGCTTGTTGATATTGAGAAAGAGAAAGCAAGATTGACGGCTGAAATCGAACGTATCAATGGAGAAATTGCACGTGCTGAAGGCAAGCTTAATAACGAGAGCTTTGTTAGCAAGGCACCGGCAAAACTTGTTGACGCAGAGCGCGAAAAGGTGAAGAAGTATCACGACATGAAGGCAAAATGCGAAGCGCAGCTTGCTGATTTATAAGAATATGAGGGGCTATACGGTGCGGTATGGCCCTTTTTATTATTTTTTTAGTGAAAAACAGGGTATGTGCAAAAAAAATTAAAAAAAGTTTGCTCAAACATTTGACAAAATAATTGCGAGATGTTAAAATTATATCGTTGCGGCTTTGGGCGTACTATGCCCTTTTGCTGAAATAGTGCAAAATTGGTAGCGCAACCTAATTACGACTTCTTTGAAATTGCGGTAAGGGCAATTTCGAGGAAATATATTCCAAAATTTTACAAGGAGGTCAAAAATATGCCTACTATCAACCAGCTCATTAAAAAGGGTAGAGAACGTATCACGTACAAATCCAAGAGCCCTATCTTGGACAACTGCCCTCAAAAGCGCGGCGTATGTTTGTCCGTTACCACGACTTCTCCTAAGAAGCCTAACTCCGCTATGCGTAAGATTGCTCGTGTGCGTCTTACCAATAAGCAGGAAGGTACGGTTTACATTCCCGGTGAAGGTCACAACCTTCAGGAGCACAGCTCCGTTTTGATCAGAGGCGGACGTGTTAAGGACTTGCCCGGTGTACGTTATCACATCATTCGTGGCGCACTTGACACCGCCGGTGTAGCAAAGCGTAAGCAGTCCCGTTCTAAATACGGTGCAAAACGCCCTAAGTAATTTACGGGTAACGCAAGCTAAAAGGGAAAGTATTTACTTTCAAGAGGTGCGGGAACTCTTACAAAACACTCGAAAGTCGGTTGCGTTTTAAGACTAAAACCAAAACGCAAAAGACCTACTTGCAATCGGAATATAGCTCGAAAAGCCCCGAATAAAAGTAGGCAGTATGCAACGCGAGTTGCAGAAGATTCGCACTCCGACAACGTTTCGGACGCGCGATAGCTGTACTGAAGGGTAATGCCCTTATCAAAAATTATTTAAAGGAGGATTAAAACTATGCCTAGAAGAGGTAATGTCCCTAAAAGAGACGTTCTGCCCGATCCTATGTATAACAGCAAAGTTGTAACGAAGCTTATCAATCAAATTATGCTTGATGGTAAGAAAGGTACGGCGCAGACTATCGTTTATGATGCATTCAAAATTATGGGAGACAAATTGAATATGGATCCCATGGAAATTTTCAAGCAGGCTATGGAAAACGTTATGCCTGTTGTTGAAGTTAAAGCTCGTCGTGTAGGTGGTGCTAACTATCAAGTTCCTATTGAAATTAGACCCGAAAGACGTCAAACGCTTGCTATTCGTTGGTTGGTAATCAACACCAGAAAGAGAAGCGAAAGAGAAATGGCTTCCAGACTTGCAGCAGAACTTATGGACGCATATAACAATGCCGGCGGTTCCGTTAAGAAGAAGGAAGACACGCACAGAATGGCTGAAGCGAACAAAGCATTCGCACATTTCAGATTCTAAAAGAGGTAAGTTATGGCTAGAGAATACGATTTATTCCATACCAGAAACTTTGGTATTATGGCGCACATCGACGCAGGTAAAACCACGACGAGTGAACGTATACTGTTCTATACGGGTAAAACGCACAAAATCGGTGACACCCACGAGGGTACTGCAACGATGGACTGGATGGCACAGGAACAGGAACGTGGTATTACGATTACGTCCGCTGCAACGACTTGTGTTTGGAAGGGCCACCGTTTCAACATTATCGATACCCCGGGTCACGTTGACTTCACCGTAGAAGTTGAACGTTCCTTGCGTGTATTGGACGGTGCTGTTGCAACGTTCTGCGCGAAGGGCGGTGTTGAACCCCAGTCTGAAACTGTTTGGAGACAGGCTGATAACTACAAAGTTCCTCGTATTGCGTATGTTAACAAAATGGACATCAACGGCGCTGACTATTTCCGCGTTGAAACGATGATTCGTGAAAGATTGGGCGCTAACCCCGTTCCCATCGAACTTCCCATCGGTAAGGAAGAAACCTTCAAGGGTATCGTTGACCTTATCAACATGGAAGCAGAAGTTTACTACGACGACTTGGGTAAGGATTTCCGTAAAGAACCCATTCCCGAAGATATGATGCCCATCGTTGAAGAATACAGAGCAAAGCTTGTTGAAGAAGCTGCAGCTGCAAGCGATGAGCTTATGGAAAAATTCTTCGAAGAAGGGGATTTGTCTGCTGAAGATATTATCAAAGGTCTTCGTGTACGTTGCTTGAACATGGAAGCAGTTCCTATGCTTTGCGGTTCTTCGTACAAGAATAAGGGCGTTCAGTTCTTGCTTGACGCAGTTATCAATTTCCTTCCCAGCCCCTTGGATGTTGCGCACGTAAAAGGCGTTAACCCTGATACGGACGAAGAAGAAATTAGAAGAACGGCAGATGACGAACCTTTCTCCGGTCTTGCATTTAAAATTGCAACTGACCCGTTCGTTGGTTCGTTAGCATATTTCCGTGCTTATTCCGGTGTTCTTTCTGCAGGTTCTTACGTGTATAACTCCACGAAGGAAAAGAAGGAAAGAGTAGGTCGTTTGGTTCAAATGCACGCAAACGAAAGAAAGGATATCCCTGAAATTTGTTCGGGCGACATCTGCGCAATCGTTGGTTTGAAATACACCACGACCGGTGATACGCTCTGCGATGAAAAACATCCCATCATCCTTGAAAAGATGGTATTCCCTGAACCCGTTATTCAGCTTTCCCTTGAACCTAAGACGAAAGCAGGTCAGGAAAAAATGACGATGGCGCTCATCAAACTTGCTGAAGAAGACCCTACGTTCAAGACGTATACCGATCAAGAAACGGGCCAAACGATTATTGCAGGTATGGGTGAGTTGCACCTTGATATTATCGTTGACAGACTTATGAGAGAGTTCAAGGTTGAAGCTAATGTTGGCGCTCCTCAGGTTGCATACAGAGAAACCATCCGCAAAGAAGTGGAAGCAGAAGGTATGTACAAGCGTCAGTCCGGTGGTAAAGGTCAGTACGGTCACTGTAAGCTTCGTCTTATCCCTCAGGAACCCGGTGCTGGCTATGCATTTGAAGATGCAACGGTTGGCGGTTCGATTCCTAAGGAATATATTCCTGCAATCGACAAGGGTATTCAAGAAGCTGCAAAGAATGGTTTCCTTGCAGGTTATGAAATCGTTGACTTCAAAATCGTTGTTTACGATGGTTCCTACCACGAAGTTGACTCGTCTGAAATGGCGTTCAAGATCGCAGGTTCCATGGGCTTCAAGAATGGTGTTGAAAAAGCAAACCCTGTTCTTCTTGAACCCATCATGAAAGTTCAGATTATTACCCCCGAAGATTACTTTGGTGACCTTATGGGTAACGTTTCCGGCCGTCGCGGTACGATTCTTGGTACGGATGACAGAAACGGCGCGAAGATTATCGATGCTGAAATTCCTCTTTCCGAAATGTTTGGTTATGCAACGGAACTTCGTTCCAGAACGCAGGGTCGTGGTCAGTTCACGATGCAGTTCGATCACTATAACGAAGTGCCTTCCAGCATTTCTAAGGAAATCGTAGAAAAGCGCGGTAAGAAAGACTAATGACGGTGCTCCCCGTCAATAAAAGTCGGGGAGCATATAAAAATTATCATAGTTTAAAAAGAATTTTAAAAAAATGCCTTTCAAACATTTGATAATTTGGAAAAATTAAGGTATAATGGATTTGTCCGAGTATGGAAAGTCGGTTATATCAAAAAATCATTTGAGAAAATGATAGGTAGCTGCGTCCGTGACGGATAGGTTATCATTTTAAAAAATAAAAAAAATATTTATAGTAAATCGGAGGATTATTATGGCTAAAGCTAAATTTGACAGAAGCAAACCCCACGTTAACATTGGTACTATCGGCCACGTTGACCACGGTAAAACGACTTTGACCGCAGCTATCACGATGGTTATGGCTGCACGCGGTGGCGCTCAAGCGATGAGATATGACGAAATCGATAAGGCACCCGAAGAAAGAGCACGTGGTATTACAATTAATACCGCTCACGTAGAATATCAGACGGACGCTCGTCACTATGCACACGTTGACTGCCCGGGCCACGCTGACTACGTAAAGAACATGATCACT
>JAZQGK010000158.1:0-32748 GCA_045539975.1 Candidatus Scatosoma sp.
TTGCTTGGATAAGGAAAGCATTATTCAGGCGAAAAAGGAAATCAACGACAGCTTTGGTGCGGTGAACTTCCTTATCAACGGCGCAGGCGGAAACAATCCAAAAGCCAGCACCGACAACGAAACGATGACGCCCGATTTAGAGGGTGTAAAGGACTTTTTTGCACTCGAAGAAAGCGGACTCAAATTCGTGTTCGACCTCAACATTACCAGTGCATTTTTGGTGACGCAGGTATTTGCGCAAGACATGATTAAAACGGGCGGGAATATTATCAATATTTCCTCGATGAACGCATACAGACCTTTGACGAAAATTCCTGCATATAGCGCGGCGAAAGCGGGAATTTCCAACTTTACGCAATGGCTTGCAGTGCATTTTGCGCCCTGCAATATCCGTTGCAACGCGATTGCGCCCGGGTTCTTTGTAACCAACCAAAACAGAAACCTTTTGTTCAACGAAGACGGTACGCCGACGGCAAGAACGGGCAAAATTTTGGCGGCGACCCCGATGAAAAAGTTTGGGGAAATTTCCGATTTAATCGGAACTTTGATGTGGCTTGCGGACGATAACGCAAGCGGTTTTGTTACGGGTACGGTTATTCCCGTAGACGGCGGGTTCTCGGCATATAGCGGCGTATAATTCTAGGAGAAAACGTGGGATGAAAAAGAAATTTACGAGTTTGGCGGCACTTTTGATATCGGCAACGGCGCTTTTTTCCGTCGGTTGCCAAGGTGCGCATACGCATGATTTCAGCTGTAAAGTGCAGGAAGATGAGTATTTAAAATCGCCGGCTACTTGTTCTGCGGTAAGTTCGTATTATTACAGTTGCAAATGCGGTAAACGGGGTGAAGAGTCTTTTACGATAGGCTCCAAACTCTCACACGATTACAGCGGAGAAGTGGTTTCGGCAGAATATTTAAAAAAGCCTGCGACGTGTCAAGAGGCTGCGACGTACTATAAATCGTGTACGATGTGCGGCCGAAAATCGTATTCGACCTTTCAAACGGAAGAGTTTGGCGAGCACGACTGCACGAAAGAGGTTGTCGATGCTAAGTATATCAAAGACGAAGCTACGTTTACGACAAGCGCAACCTATTACAAATCCTGCATTTGCGGTTTAGTCGGTACGGAATTCTTTTCCTATGGCGAGCCCTTGCGCGTATATACCGAGGAAGAAAAAGTAGACTACAAGCCCACTTCGTTGACGGTGACGCTGTACGATACGGAAACTTCCACGTACGGTTTTACGTATAATACCGCAAAAGAACCTTTGCGGCCGGTGATTCAGGTCGCGGAAGGAGGAAATTTCGCGGATTATACCGAATATACCGCAAGCGTTACGAGGGAAACGTCTTACACGTTGGACGATACCATACTCACCTACTACATTGTCAAGGCAGAAGTGCAGTTAGACCCTTCCAAGACGTACACCTACCGCGCGTATGATAAATACGTGGACGTGGGTACGGAACTTGCAACCATTGAAACAAAGGATCTGACCTCGACGTCGTTTACTTTCACGCACGTGAGTGATTCACAATGCTCCGAGGCCGGTGCAACCGGAACGTATTTTAACAGCGTTCTTGCGCAGGTTGTCAACAGTAGCGATTTCATTGTACATACCGGCGACGTTGTTGAAACGTCGAAATATGAAAACGAATGGAAGAATATGCTCGATAGCAACTTCGAATATTTGTCCCAAATCCCTATAATGGCGATTTCGGGCAACCATGAAACGACGTATAAAAACGGCGCGAATGAAACTTTTAAGCATTTCCATAACAAGATGCCCAAACAAGACACAGAGCTTGGGTATTATTACAGCTTTACGTACGGTAATGCGAAGTTCATTATGCTAAACACCAACAAACTCACCGGCGTGAAACTGACGACCGACCAGTATGAATGGCTGATTAGCGAATTGGAAAACAACACGGCAACGTGGACGATTGTCGCTCTGCACAATCCCTTGTATTCAGCAGGGAAGTACGGTTCAGACCCTTCTAGAAATACCATCAGCGTCGGGCTGAGGGAACAGTTGCAGGGTATTTTCGCGGAATACGGCGTGGACATTGTATTGCAAGGCCACGACCACCTCGTTTCGAGAACACATCCCATTGACAAGGACGGGAACCCCGTGAAGGAAACGTGGGAAACGATTGACGGCGTACAGTATTCGATGGATCCGCAGGGTGTTTTGTATATCATGAGCGGTCCTGCCGGTATGCAGACGCGTATCCCGGATTCGAATATGGATAGTTCGTTGTATTACTACGCGCAGAGCTCTCAAAGATGTTCTTGGGCGGAATTTGCCATCGATGGCAATCAGTTGCTTGTTACGGCAAAATACGTATCCGGGGGTAAGGTTTCCGAATATTGCAAATGGGGCGTTTCCAAATCGGCGTAACTCGACGCAATCCAAAAACGAAATAAACGAAATAAGACGGAGCGGGAGAGAATTCCCGCTCTGTTTTTCGAGGAATTATATTGACTTTTCGTGCGGTGCATAGTATAATGTTTATAATGGCGTAATATACAAAGACGCCGCAAGGAGACGACATGAGAGAAAAGATAGCAATTATCATCGGCGCAGGCCCCGCAGGGTTGACGGCGGCATACGAATTATTGACAAAATCCACGGACGTAAAGCCTATTATTATCGAGGCGGAAGAGTTCGTGGGCGGTATTTCGCGCACGGCGACGTATAAAGGCAACCGCATGGATATCGGCGGTCACCGTTTTTTCTCGAAGGATGAACGCGTAACCAAGCTGTGGGCGGATATTTTACCGACGCAGGGCGCACCGGCGCACGACGATAAAATTTTACAGCGTGAAAAACCCTTGCAAGCGGGCGGGCCCGACCCCGAACAAGAGGACGAGGTTATGCTCGTGCGCGACCGTGTATCGCGTATCATTTACAAACGTAAATTCTTTGATTATCCCATTTCTTTGAAAGCGCGTACCTTTATCAATATGGGCTTTTTCAGCACGATGAAAGCAGGGTTTGGGTATTTGGGCAGCTGCATGCACAAACGCCCGGAAACGAACTTGGAAAACTTTTACGTCAATCGATTTGGGAAACCTCTGTATTCCATGTTCTTTGAGGATTATACAGAGAAACTTTGGGGTGTGCATCCCCGTGATATCTCCGCGGACTGGGGCGCGCAGCGCGTAAAGGGCTTGTCCGTATCTAAAGCCATCAAAAACGCTTTTGGGAAAATATTTAAGGGCAAGAACCGTCAAGTGGAAACCAGCTTGATAGAACAGTTTATCTATCCCAAGAAAGGGCCCGGTCAGTTGTATGAAAAGATGGCGGAAAAGATTGTGGAACTCGGCGGTGAGATTTGCTATGGCAAGACGGTGGAGAAAATCCATATCCAAGACGGCGTCGTGAAAGGGGTAACGGCAAAATCCGCTGACGGCGCGGAAACGCTGTACACGGGCGATTATTTTATTTCGTCCATGCCCATTAAGGATTTGTTAGAGGCAATCGGCAAAGAGAACGCGCCTGCGGAAGCTTATGACGTGGCAACGACTTTGCCGTACCGCGATTTCATGACGGTGGGCTTGCTCCTTAACGGTTTAAAGGTAAAAAACAAGACCAAGATGAAAACGTTGGGCAATATTGTGCCCGATTGCTGGATTTACGTGCAGGACCGCGACGTGCGCTTGGGCAGAATCCAAATTTTTAATAACTGGTCGCCGTATATGGTCGAAAATCCGCAGGAAAACGTGTGGGTGGGTTTGGAATATTTCTGCACCGAAGGGGACGGAATGTGGACGAGCCCCGACCAGGCGTTTATCGACAACGCCATCAACGAATTGATTAAAATCGGCGTGATTGAGAACAAAGAAAGCGTGCTGGATTCCACGTTGATTCGCGTAAAGAAAGCGTATCCGGCATACTTTGGCAGCTATGCAAAATTCGACGTCGTCAAGGAATACCTCAACGGGTTTGACAACTTGTATTGCGTGGGCAGAAACGGTCAGCACCGCTATAACAATATGGACCATTCCATGGTAACTTCGATGGTCGCTTGCGAGAATATTATCCAGGGCAACAAGGACAAGACGGAGCTTTGGAACGTCAACACGGAAAAGGAATATCACGAAACCAAGACGGAAACGGTAGAAACGTCAGAAACGGCGGAAACCAAGGCGGAATAAGGGAAATATGAGCGAGAATAGAGCGAAAAAACAGAATATTTGGGTGAAAGTCGGCATAGAGGCGGCTATTTACGCAACGGTATTTTTGCTTGCCATTCTCGCGTACTGGACGGTAAAGCCGCTGATTGCGGTGCAAAGCAGAGGCTTCGTCGCGCAAGTGATTATGGGGCTTGCCATCTTGCTTTGTTTGGGCTTCGTCGCGTACATGGGTGCAACAAAACGCTTGACGACTCGGACAATCATTCTTGTTTTGATGATAATCGGGTTGATTATGCGTTTGGGCTACGTATTATACACGCCGGCGACCTATCGTCAGCATGATACGTTTTCCAAAAATTTCGATGGGCATGAAGCGTATGCGTGGACGATTTTCTCCACGGGCAAACTGCCGACTACAAATAAGTATCAATTTTATCATCCGCCCTTGAATGCGTTATTGCAGGCAGGGTTCATGAAATTTTCGTCGGCTTTGGCGAATTTGTTTTCCCTCGGCGGCGACTTTTTCACCAAGTTTTCTTACGGAAAACCCGATTACGTGGACGCAGAACGGTATTTCTTATACAGTACCTGCCAAATTTTAGGGGTGATGTACTCGGTGGTGACGATGGTTGCCATGGTGAAAATCGTGGGTATGTTCGCTTTTTCGGATAAGGCAAAACTCTTTGCCGTAGCCATCGTCGTGCTGTATCCGCGCAATATTCATATGGCAGGCATGCTCAATAACGACGGCGTTGCGTATATGGCGGCGATTTTGGCTCTGTATTTCGCGTTGAAGTGGTGGAAGCAAGGCAAGAAATTGCAATGGATACTGCCGTGCGGCGTCTCGATAGGACTGGGCATGATGGCAAAACTCTCGTCCGCGACCGTTTGTATGCCCATCGCAGGGATTTTTATTTATGAATTTATCCTTACTTTGCGCAAAAAGGAAGGCGCGTTGCCGTTTTGGAAAATGGCGGTGCAGTACGGCGCGTTTCTTTGCGTGTGCGCACCCATCGGACTGTGGTTTCAAGTCTACGCTAAGCAACGTTTTGGGCAAGATTTTGGGTACGTGTGGAATAATTTGACCGACCGTCTTTATACGGGGGATAAATCGTGGTTTGCGCGGTTTGTGTTCCCGTTCGACGCGTCCGAATTTTTCGGCAGAGTCTATTGTTATTCCTTTGATAATTATTATTTGTTCAATTTTGCGCTGCGTTCCTCTATTTTTGGAGAACAATCGTATACGCAGGGCACGGTTTTTGCGGCTTTGTCCGTATTTATGGCATATATCGCGGCGATTGCGCTGGCGACGGCGCTCGTTTGGTGTATCGTGGCGTACGTGCGCAAGTGTAAAAATAAAAACGCGGTTCTTTTGGGCGAGCAAAAACCGACGGTGTCGTTTGCCGATTTTCTGTTCGTGTTCTTGCTGTTGCAATCGCAGGTCATTTCCGAAATTTATTTTTATATCAGCATGCCGTACGGTTGCACGATGGATTTCCGTTATATCATGCCGATGATATTATCGCTTGGGTTGACGGTCGGCTGCGTGCATAAAACGTTGGCGGCAGAGGGGGGTAAAGCCTCGCTTGTCATCAACCGCGTCCTGCTGATTGCCGTTGCGGCGTTTTTGGCTTGCAGCACACTCTTTTATCTGACTTGCGCGTGATAAGAGCTGAAAAAATGGAGAGAGTATGGAAAATATAACAACGAATGAAAAACAAGCACAAAACGAAAAAGTCAAACAGACCAAACAACAGCTGTTTTGGGAAATTTTTCGGTTTTTGTTGGTCGGCGGGATTGCTACGGTAGCCGATTACGCGGCGTTTTATCTCTTCCGCAACTGGTTATTGCCGGCAGGTCTGGTGGGGAATATTCTTTCCCTGATTATCGCTACGGCGTTGGGGTTTGTGGTTGGACTGCTCGTCAACTGGGTGCTGTCCGTGAAATTTGTCTATCGCCAAGTGCGGAACGAAGAGGAAGCCCGTTCTAAAAAATCTTTTGTCATTTTCACTGTGATAGGGGTTATGGGTTTGGCGATTACCGAGCTCGGCGTACTGCTTTTGGTGCATTTATTGCCCGAAATCACGTTGCTTGGACGGACGGAATTTCTGTTGCCTTGGGATGAATGGATAGCAAAAGTGGTCATGACTTGCGTGGTTTTGGTGTTCAATTACGTGGGAAGAAAGCTTTTTGTGTTCAAATCTTAAAATTTTTTTGTGAAAATTTGGAAAAAATTCATAAAAAGTGTTGAAATCTTTAAAAAAATAGTGTATAATAGTTTCGAACATAGATTTTTTCAGATAGCGAATATTAAGATGTGTTAAACTCCTTTTTTGATGAAGGGGAAAGAGCCGCAAATTTTGCGGCTCTTTCCTTTTGTTTGAAAAGGTGTTTTTTCTTTGTCGAAATGCACGTTTAAAAATGGTAAAACTTGCTTTGTCATAATAATGATAAAAAGGCGGAAAATATTTCGGGAAAGGCTTGACAAAAATAGGGGGCTTTGCTATAATGATATATGTGAGAAGAGGGCAATTAACCGCAGGTATCGAAAGGCGCGGGTACATAGGAGAAAAGACATGGTAGGACGTATTCACTCTTTCGAATCATTCGGTACGGTCGATGGGCCTGGCATCCGTTTCGTGGTGTTTTTGCAGGGCTGTCCTTTGCGCTGTCTGTACTGTCATAACCCCGATACTTGGTCGGCTGGCGGTCAGGAATACACCCCCGAACAGGTCGTAGAACGAGCTCTCAAATACAAAAACTATTTCGGGGACAAGGGCGGCGTCACCGTTTCCGGCGGCGAACCTCTTTTGCAACTCGATTTCCTTATCGCATTTTTTACGCTGTTGAAGAGCAAGGGCGTGCATACCTGCGTGGATACTTCGGGTATCACCTTCCGAGCCAAAGACGAAGCTTGCGTGGCAAAGTATAAACAGCTTTTGAAAGTGACCGATTTGTTCTTGTTGGACATCAAGCATATCGACGACGCGGCTTGTAAAAAATTGACGGGGCAGGGGAATGAAAATACTCTTGCGTTTGCGAAATTTTTAGGCGAGAATGGCAAACCTGTTTGGATTCGTCAGGTACTTGTACCGGGGTATACCGATTCCGAAGAAGGGCTCGTACGTACGCGCGCGTTCATTGATAGTTTGCCGACGGTAGAAAAAGTGGAAGTTTTGCCCTATCATACGATGGGCGAGGTCAAGTATAAAAACTTGGGGCTTACGTATCCCTTGGCTGGCGTAGAATCGCCCACCAAAGAACGGGTACAATACGCAAAGCGTATTCTGTGCGAGGGCAGATGATAGATAGCCGAATCGGCAAATCCGCCGATGGAGAGGAAAATATGAACGAAAAAGACTATAAAGAACATTTACAAGGGCTTTGCTGTGTGGAAATCAGCGGTGAATCATGCGCGAATTGCTTGACGCTGATGCCGATTTTGAAAGACCTTTGCGCGGCGCGCAAGGATATCCGTTTGGTGCACGTAGAGGCGGACTATTCGACGTTGGCGTTGATGGAGGCATGGGAAGTGGAAAAAGTGCCTACCATTTTGCTTGTGGAAGACGGGGAAATTTTTGCACGTTGTTCGGGATTCCAGCCCGAAGAGATCCTTGAAATGTGGATGGACGCAAAAATCGAGGAAAGAAAAGCCCAAAAATAAAGTCTCTGTGAGCTTGTCGAGAGTGATAAAAAGCAAGAGAAAACAAATGATTAAATTTGAAAACAATATTCGCGCCCGCGTGTTTAAACGCGCGTGAATATGTTGATAAATAAAAGAACAAAAATTATATTATAGGAGTAATTGATATGATGCAATACAAAGGTTGGGAAGGATTCGTTCCCGGTAAATGGTGCAACGACGAAATAGACGTGCGTGACTTCATTCAGCACAACTATACGCCGTATGATGGCGACGCAGCGTTCCTTGCTCCCGCAACGGAAGCAACGAAAAAACTTTGGGATATCGTTTGCGATCTCTCCAAGAAAGAACGTGAAGCTGGCGGTGTTTTAAACGCAGATACAAGCATTGTTTCTACGCTTACTTCTCACGGCGCAGGTTATTTAGATAAAGATCTTGAAAAGATCGTCGGCGTTCAGACGGACGAACCTTTCAAGCGTTCCTTGCAGCCCTTCGGCGGTATCCGTATGTCGGAAGGCGCTTTGGAAATGTACGGCTACAAGCTTGACGAAAACGTAAAAGAAATCTTCACGAAATACAGAAAGACGCATAACGAAGGCGTGTTCGATGCTTATACGCCCGAAATGAGAGCGGCTCGTTCCGCACACATTTTGACCGGTCTTCCCGACGCTTACGGCCGTGGTCGTATCATCGGCGACTATCGTCGTGTAGCGCTTTACGGTGTTGATTATTTGATTAGAAAGAAGGAAGAGGACAAGCTCGCTATCAACGGCGACATGACCCCTGAAAAAGTAAGAAACCGTGAAGAAATTGCAGACCAAGTAAAAGCATTGAAAGCTTTGAAAGAAATGGCGGCAATTTACGGTTGCGATATTTCCAAGCCCGCAGAAACGGCTCAGGAAGCTATCCAGGCGTTGTACTTTGGTTACCTTGCAGCTGTTAAAGATCAGAACGGCGCGGCAATGTCCATCGGTAGAAACACCACCTTCCTCGATATCTATATCGAACGTGACCTTCAAAAGGGTATTATCACGGAAGAACAAGCTCAGGAATTTATCGACCACTTCATCATGAAGCTTCGTATCGTAAAATTCATGAGAACGAAGGAATACAACGAACTCTTCTCGGGCGACCCCACGTGGGTAACCGAATCCATCGGCGGTATGGGCGTAGACGGCAGATCGCTTGTTACCAAGACGGCGTTCCGTGTATTGCACACGCTTGACAACCTTGGTCCTGCACCCGAACCCAACCTCACCGTTCTTTGGGCGAAGAACCTTCCTATTAACTTCAAGAAGTTCTGCGCAGACATCTCTATCCGTACCTCTTCTATCCAGTACGAAAGCGACGATTTGATGCGTCCTGAAATGGGCGACGACTATGCAATCGCTTGCTGCGTAAGCTGTATGAAAGTAGGTAAAGACATGCAGTTCTTCGGCGCAAGAGCAAACCTTGCAAAATGCTTGCTTTACGCAATCAACGGCGGTAAGGACGAGCTTATGAAAGACAAGAAGACGGGCAAACCCATGCAGGTATCCCCCGAATTCGCGGCTATCACCAGCAACGACGCGCTTGATTTCGACGAGGTTATCGCAAAATTCGATAACATGATGACGTGGCTTGCAGACTTGTATGTAAACACGCTCAACCTCATTCACTATATGCACGATAAGTATTGCTACGAAGCTTTGGAAATGGCATTGCACGACACGAACGTTCGCCGTTTCTTCGCAACGGGTATCGCAGGTCTTTCCTGCGCAGCAGACTCCTTGTCCGCAATCAAGTACGCGAAAGTATATCCCGTACGTAATGAAGACGGCATCGTAGTAGATTACCGTATCGAAGGCGACTTCCCTAAATACGGCAACAACGATGACAGAGCAGACGAACTTGCAGTATGGATTTTGAAGACCTTCATGAAGAAGGTTAAGAGCCACTACACCTATCGTGAAAGTGTTCCTACGACGTCCATTCTTACCATCACTTCCAACGTTGTATACGGTAAGAAGACGGGTACGACGCCCGACGGTAGAACGGCAGGTACGCCTCTTGCTCCCGGTGCGAACCCCATGCACGGCAGAGATTGCAACGGTGCATTGGCATCCCTCGAATCGGTTGCAAAGCTTCCTTACGAATATTCCAGAGACGGTATTTCTAATACCTTCTCGATCACGCCCAACTCTTTGGGTAGAGACGACTAATCCGTCAAACACCAGACTTGCTTATGCGAAAGGGCGGTTGTTCGCAGCCTAACCGTTCGCAATAAGCAGGAAGGTTAGAATACAATAATAAAAAGGAGATAATATTATGTCGAACAGAGTAGATAATTTGGTTCAAATGCTTGATACCTACGTTGCAGACGGCGGTTACCACCTCAACGTAAACGTTTTCAATCGTGAAACTCTCTTGGATGCGCAGGCGCACCCTGAAAAGTATCCTCAGCTCACCATCCGCGTTTCCGGTTATGCCGTAAACTTCATTAAGCTTACGAAAGAACAGCAGGATGACGTTATTTCCAGAACCATTCACGAATCCATGTAATTGGATTTCCGTTTTGGAAAGAGTATAAGGCAAACAGCCGTCGCCGCGAAAAACGGCGGCGGCTTTTTCAGTAAAATGGAATAAAACGTTATGGCAAAGAGAAGAAAAGCAAAAAAAATAGCAAAAAAACATCCCTTTCTCGTGTTTTTGGTCATAGTCCTCGTCCTCGCAATCGTCGGCTGTTACCTTTTGCACCAAAAGGGCATTATTCATATCCCTTTCCTGGATAAAATTACCTCGTCCACCAGCTCGTCCACGGACGATAGCTCGGGTGGGAACGACGACGGCTCGAATAGTTCAAACAGTTCGGGCAATACGGGCGTTATTACAAGCGAAGCTTTGACCATTCACTTCTTGGAACTGGGGAACAAGTACACGGGCGATTGCACGCTGATTAAAGTGGGCGATACCGAAGTTTTGATTGACGCAGGTTCGCGTAAGGGCTCGGCGGCGACAATTGTACCGTACATACAGCAGTTCTGCACGGACGGCGTGCTGGAATACGTCATCGCGACGCATGCCCATCAAGACCATATCGCAGGTTTTGTCGGCACAAGCTCGGCAGACGGTATTTTTGAAAGCTTTGTTTGCGAAACCATCATCGATTACACGATGAGCAATTCAGACTCGGCAATTCGCAGAGATTACGAGGCGTTGCGCGATGCGGAAGTGCAAGAAGGCGCGACCCATTATACCGTGTTAGAGTGCTGGAACAACGCAAACGGCGCAAAACGTTCGTATGAATTAGCAGAAGGCATCACCATGAATTTCTTGTACCAGAAGTACTACGAAGAAGAAACGAGTGATGAAAACGATTATTCGGTATGCATGCTGCTCACGCAAGGGGATAAGAATTACCTGTTCACGGGGGATTTGGAAAAGCACGGCGAGGCGTCGCTTGTGGCAAGCAACGATTTGCCGCAATGCGTGTTGTATAAGGGCGGTCACCACGGCAGTCCCACGTCGTCCACGGCAGAACTCTTGGCGGTAATTCAGCCGGAAATCGTGTGCGTATGCTGCTGTTGCGGCAGTGACGAGTACACTTCGAACGTAGCGAACATGTTCCCGTCGCAGGCGTTTGTGGACAGAATCGCGCAATACACGGAAAGAGTATACGTAACGACGATTGTTTCAGACAATAGCAAGGGTTACGAATCTATGAACGGGAATATCGTTGTGACGTCGGTAAACGGTGAAATCACGGTGCAGTGTTCCAACAACAATACGTTGTTCAAGGATACGCAGTGGTTTAAGGACAACCGCACGACGCCGCAGGCTTGGAAGTAAAAAATGACGGAAATTTATTCGAGAACGGAAAATTTAATCGGTAAAAAAGCTTTGGAAAAATTGCAAAGTGCGCGCGTGGCAGTATTTGGTATCGGCGGCGTGGGCGGCTACGTGGTAGAGGCGCTTGCTCGGGCAGGCGTTGGAGCGTTGGATTTAATCGACAACGACGTCGTCACCCCGTCCAATATCAATCGTCAGCTCATTGCGCTGCATTCGACAATCGGAAAAGCGAAGACGGCGGTTGCTGCGGCGCGGGTTTTGGATATCAATCCGACGATTACGGTGCGCACGCACGATTTATTCGTGTTGCCTGAAACGGTGAAACAGCTTGATTTTTCGCGGTACGATTACGTCGTGGACGCCATTGATACGGTCAGCGGAAAGATAGCGATTATCGAGAATGCAAAGCTTTGTAATACTCCCGTCATCTCGTCCATGGGTACGGGGAACAAGACAAACGGCGGCGCGTTTGAGGTAGTGGATATCACGAAAACGAGTGTTTGTCCGTTGGCGCGTGTGATGCGGCGTGAATTAAAAAAACGGGGGATAGAACACGTAAAAGTGGTATATTCGAAAGAAGAACCCAAACAAAGCGGCGATAAGAACGCCGAGACGGGAAAGCCTATTCCTGCCAGCATTTCGTACGTACCCTCGATAGCAGGTTTGCTGCTTGCCGGTGAAGTGATACAAGATTTAATAAAAGAGTAAAAAGAATCCCCACGGTTTATTTGCACCGTGGGGATTCCTTTTATAATTTTGAAATTTTAGTGGCGTGGAAGAGATGCCTCGGTTACTTCACGTCCTTAATATCGTAAGGAGTGCTTTGGTATACGAAATAGTTCAGCCAGTTAGAGAACAGCAAATGCGCATGTCCACGCCAAGAAACTAAGGGCGGTTGCGTTGCGTCGTCGTTCGGGAAATAATTGACGGGCATTTTTATGGGTTTGCCTTGCGAAAGGTCGCGCAAATATTCCGTTTTCAGCGTTTCGGCATCGTATTCCGAATGCCCCGTAATAAAAATTTGTCTGCCGTTTTTCGTCGTCACCGCGTACACGCCCGTTTCCTTAGACGAAGCCAAAATACGCAGTTCCCAAACCTTTTCAATGTCCTCGCGAAGCATCGTCGTGTGACGGGATTGCGGTACCATGAACGTGTCGTCAAAACCGCGGAACAGAATGGATTTTTTGTATTCGACCTCGTGCGGAAATACCCCAAACATCTTTTCGGGTACGTCGCGCTTTTGGATTCCGTAATGATAATACAGCCCTGCTTGCGCGCCCCAACAAACGTGGAAAGTGCTGTGCACGTGCGTCTTGCTCCATTCCATAATCTCGCAAAGTTCCTGCCAGTACTCCACTTCCTCAAAAGGCAAATGCTCCACGGGCGCACCCGTAATAATCATACCGTCAAAGCTTTGGTCTTTGACCTCGTCAAAAGTCTTATAAAAGGCAAGCAGATGTTCTTCGGCAACGTTTTTGGACTGGTGGGACTTGGTGTGAATCAGCTCCATTTCAACCTGCAAAGGGGAGTTCCCCAAAAGGCGCGCAAATTGAGTTTCCGTCTCAATTTTCTTGGGCATTAAGTTGAGCACCAAAATTCTAAGCGGACGGATATCTTGGGTAATGGCGCGTTTTTCGGTCATTACGAATATGTTTTCACCTTCCAAAGTTTTTACCGCAGGTAAATTGTCAGGGATTTTAATAGGCATAGAAATTCCTTATCGCGCGTCGTCTGCAAGTAGGCGTTACGCGTATTTTTTATGATAAATAATGTTAAAATGGGCAAACCCGATTAAAGAGTATCGAGGGCTTGCTTGATATCGGCAATCAAGTCCTCGTAATTTTCAATACCGCAAGAGAGGCGAACAAGGTCGCCGGGGACGCCTGCCGCAATCAATTCTTCCTCGTTCATCTGTCTGTGCGTTGCGCTGGCAGGATGTAAACAACAGCTCCGCGCGTCGGCAACGTGCGTTTCGATAGCCGTAATTTTCAAGGCTTTCATAAACTTTTCCGCAGCAGCTCTGCCGCCTTTGACGCCGAAACTAACGACGCCGCAGCTGCCGCCGGGCAGATATTTCTGTGCGAGGGCATAGTATTTGTTCGACTTCAAACCGGGATAGGTAACCCAACCGATTCTGTCGTCGCTTTCCAAAAATTCAGCCACCTTTTGTGCGTTTAAACAATGGCGTTCCATTCTCACGTGCAAGCTTTCCAAGCCAAGGTTGAGATAGAAAGCGCTTTGGGGGGATTGCGTAGACCCGAAATCGCGCATAAGCTGCGCCGTGGCTTTGGTGATATACGCACCGCCGAGCCCGAATTTTTCGGTATAGGTGATGCCGTGATAGCTATCGTCAGGAGTGCAAAGGCCGGGGAACTTCTCCGCATGCGCCGTCCAGTCGAACTTCCCAGAATCGACGATACAGCCGCCGACTGCTACGCCGTGACCGTCCATGTACTTGGTCGTGGAATGAGTAACGATGTCCGCGCCAAATTCGATAGGGCGGCAGTTAATCGGGGTAGGGAACGTATTATCCACAATCAAAGGAACACCGTGTGCGTGCGCCGCTTTGGCAAATTTTTCGATATCCAAAACAGTCAACGCCGGGTTTGCAATCGTTTCCCCGAACACCGCTTTCGTGTTCGGGCGGAATGCAGCGTTAAGCTCCTCTTCCGAACAATCGGGAGAAAGGAAAGTAAAATCAATCCCCATTTTTTTCATGGTAACGGCGAAAAGATTATACGTACCGCCGTAGATAGAGGAGGACGAGATGACGTGGTCGCCACAGTTTGCGATGTTGAACACGGCAAAAAAGTTAGCCGCTTGCCCGGAGGAGAGCAACATAGCCGCGCTGCCGCCTTCCAAGGCGCAAATTTTTGCCGCTACGGTATCGCAGGTAGGGTTTTGCAAACGGGAATAGAAATAGCCGCTGGCTTCGAGGTCGAACAGCTTTCCCATATCCTCGCTCGTGGCGTATTTAAAAGTAGTGCTCTGCACAATAGGCACTTGACGGGGTTCGCCGTTGCCGGGCGTGTAACCGCCTTGAACGCATGTGGTTTCAATACGAAGTTTTTTTTCTTCCATAACTACTCCTTCGCGCGTGCGCGACCGCATATAAAATCGCTAAAAATTCTTTTGCATTAGTATACCACCAACACCCGCCTTTCGTCAAGCATTTTTTGTGTTTTGCGCTCTGCCGCGGATAAAAAAAACGCCAAAAGCCAAAATAATAAGTATGAAAGGAAAAACGAGGAAAAAAACAAGACTGTTAATCGTGCTTATCGCGGCGAGCATTTGGTCGGCGGCGGACTGTAAAAAGAAGTCGAGCGCGGACGTATTAGACGACGTGGTTTACCGCGAGGACTATACCAGCGTTTACAGCGCAATCGGGGACAAAGTCACGGTGGATATGGTTGAGGAGAATGCGGACGGCACGGCGCAGGTGACGTTGAATGGCAAAAGATACGAGCTGGGCATGGATTTCTTGTCGATGGCAATGGTGTACAATGTCCGCCCGACGGAGAAGTTCCCCACGTCCACGCAGGTATACAACGAATGGTGGCGGTTGTTTATGCAGCGTTGGAATAGGCTCATGCCCGAGATACCGCTCTATTCTAATCAATACTATGACGTGTATAACGCCAAGATAGACAATTTGCAAACCAGTCCGTACTGGCCGGTGGCGGACGCCATTGTGGGCGCAAAAGTGACTTCGGCGGATAACGCCGTCATTTTAGGCAGCACGAGCGAGCTTTCGGGGGCTTTTAGAAACGCGGCGTTTGGGAAATCCGCACCGGGCTCGGCAGACCTTGCCGTGCAAAGCTTGACAAGCGGTTATTCTACCGTGTTTACCGACGCGGACGGGGGATATCAATGGGCAGGCGAGGGCATTTTACAATCGCATACGGAAGAGGAAAATGCGGACGGCACGCGCACGTTCACGCTGCAGATAGCACAAGACCTCACCTTTTCCGACGGTTCGCCCATACGCGCGGAAAATTACGTAATGCCGCTGATTGTCGGTAGCAGCAAAGTCATGCGCGACGCCGGCGGCGGCGAGTCCGCAGGACAGACCTTGGTGGGGTACGAAACCTTTAATGCCTACGAGGGCGAGGGGGACGCCGTGCCTTTTTCCGGGGTTCGGTTGTTGGACGAGTACACCTTTTCCGTGACAGTGAAAAAGGAATATGCGGATTACTACTATGCGATAGCTTATGGCGATTTCACGCCCGTTCCCACCGCGCTCTACGGCGGTGGATATGCGCTGAAAGACGATGGGAAAGGGGTGTATATCGAAAAGGATTTTTATAAAAAGCAGGACAAAAACGGCGTACTGCGGTACGTGCTTTCGGATGAAATTTCTAAAAATTTATCCAAACTTTCCGAAAAAGATTTCCCGTACAGCGGCCCGTACGTTGTGGAAAATTACGACGCGCAAACGCGTGTAGCGACGCTCAAACGCAATCCTCGATATAAAGGCGACCATCGCGGAAAACCTACCATCGAACGCATTTCCTACGTCAAAATCGTGGCGGAAACGCAGTTGGATCAATTAAAAAAGGGTAGAGTGGACGTCTTGTCTTCCATCACGGGCGGCGAGGAAACGCGCGCGGCGCTGGCGATTGTCGATAACGTCAAATTCAAGGAAACCCATTACGATAGGGCAGGGTACGGAAAGTTGGCTTTCCGTTGCGATTTCGGGCCTACGCAATTTGCCGCTGTTCGCCGCGCCATCGCGTACACCATCGACAGAAACGAGTTCGCGCAGACTTTTACGGGCGGCTACGGCAGCGTTGTGCACGCGCCCTACCATGCGGGCTCGGAAGCGTATTTGTCGGTGAAAGAACAGTTAAAGCTGAATAAATACGATTACAGCACGGAAAAAGCGCGGGAAGAACTGCGAAAGGACGGTTGGGTGTACGACGGCAAGGGGAATGCTTATGACGAAACGTCGGGCGGCGTGCGGTATAAAAAGCTGTCGGGGTACGAAAAAACGTATAACAACCTCACGTTCGCCTCGATAGATAACAAATATAAAACGGTAAAAATCAACGGCGAGTACTATATGCCGCTTGTTATTAACTGGATGGGCACGCAGCCCAACCCCGTCACCGACCAGCTGATTACAGCGTGGCACCGCAACCCGAACGCAAACGCCAAAATCGGGCTGTATAGCACCTACACGTCGGGGGATATGAACTCGGCTTTGTACGGTGAATATTCGCAAATGCCTGCCTATGGTTTTACGCGAGCGCGCTATGGTGCGGTGAACTTTGCCACGGGCTTTACGGGCGCGGCGTACGACCAGTCTTTCTCGTGGACGATTGACCCTGCCAAGTACGACAATTATAGTATGAATTTTCTCCGAGACGAGGCGGATTTTTTGTAAGGAATGGGAAAATATATAGGAAAACGGCTGCTGTATATGCTGGCGGTACTGCTCATTTTGTCTTTTTTGGTATTTGTGGTGTATAATATGCTGCCCGTGGACAAAGCGGCGGATATGGCGATGCAGGAAATCGCCGCAAACAAGCATTTGAACTATGCCGAGCGGTATTTATACTGGCAGAGAAAATACGGCTTGGACGGAAATCTTTTCGTGCGGTATTTGCGTTGGTTGGGGTTTGTGTCCTTTTACGACGGCTCGTTTAACGGTTTGTTGCAGGGCAATTTAGGCAGCTCTGTCGTCTACGGCAAACCGGTAGCCGAAGTTATCAAAGCGCCCCTGCTAAACACTATTTTTTTAAACGCGTTCGCAACGGCGGCGGCGCTTGGGATTACCATTCCGTTAGGGATATACTGCGCGTCCAAAAAGGGCACGAAAGGGGACGCCGCGGTGCAAATCGGCACGATTATCGGGTATAGCATGCCCACTTTCATTATTGCCATTTTATTTATTTGGCTGTTCGCTGTCAAACTTGGCATATTTCCCGTGTCGGGCATGAGCTCTGTCGGCAAGGACTATACGGGTTTTCGGGCTTTTTTAGACAAAGCCTATCATTTTGCATTGCCGTTGATTGTTATGACGTTTTGTTCACTCGGCGGTATGACGCGGTACGTGCGCGCTTCAATGTTAGACGCGCTGTCCCTCGATTGCGTAAGAACGGCGCGCGCGAAAGGCTTAACGGAACGCGCCGTTGTGTATTCGCATGCTTGGCGAAACGCACTCATTCCCGTCATCGCGCTGATTATCGGTTGGCTGCTTGGCATCTTTTCGGGTTCGATTATGATAGAAAATATCTTCGGATTGAACGGGATCGGCAAAATCTATTTCGACGCGCTGACGGCGAACGACAACGAAATTGTGTTGGCGATGCAGATGTTTTATATACTGCTGGCACTTGTAGGAAATCTTCTTACCGACCTTGCATACGGCTTGGTCGACCCGCGTATCCGCGTACAAAAATAAAGCAAAAAATAAGAAATGGGAGAGGATGAACGCCATGCGCAAGAGTACGGAAAAAAACTGGATAAAGCGGTGTTTTGGGCATACCGTGTCCGCGTTGAAAAAATTAGCGCGTTGGTTTCGGCGCGCTTTTTTTGGCGGAAATAAAGAGCTTTCCACTATCCAAACCGAAGAAATTGAAAGCCCGTCCAAGCTAATTAGACAAAATTTTTTCCGCAAAAAAACGGCGGTGGCAGCACTTATCATTTTGTGCGGACTGTTCTTGTTTGTCTTTATTGCGCCCGGTTTTGTTGCTTTGGATATCAACCATACCGACCCCTTGCAGCAAAACGTTGCGCCGGGGTATTCCCTGCGCGCCGTGCCCCGACGGTTAAAGGGGGAAGTTTCTCATATCGATGGCTTTTCCGATTTTACCGTCGGCGTTTCGAAAAACGGTAAACTTTTCGTTTGGGGGAATACCAAAGACCGCTTGCATAAACGAGATTTAAAGGATTTACCCAAGAACGTGAAAAAGCACGGTGCGGTAAAAGCGGCTGCAGGCAAAGACCACGTGATTGCGATAACGTCGCAGGGTGAGGTTGTCGGTTGGGGGGATAATAGCTGCGGTCAGTACGGCTATCAGCCCGTCCTCAACGCTCTGCCCATGCCCGTCTTGTTCCAAAACGGCATTCCGCCGCAAGAGGTTGCCTCGCTTACCTGCGGTTACCAGGCCAGCGCTTTGGTGACAACGGACGGCAAAGCTTATCTTTGGGGGAATTGTAACACGGTGAAAAACCTTGCGGATTTCACGGACGAGATAGGGGTGAAAGAGGTGGTGTTTACCAACTCTGCTGCTATTGTACTCTATCAAGACGGACAAATTTCCACGGGCAAGGAATGGCAATTTCACGAAGGCATGAGCGATAAAAAAGGGCGGATTTATGAACTCAACGCGTACCTGGTAGGCAGAAAAGTAAAAAAACTTGCAGCAAACAGCAAATGTATCGCCCTTGTTTTAGAGGACGGAGAACTGATTGTTTCGGGAGCTTTTGAAAATGGCGAGGAGATACTTCCGCCCCTTCAAGAGGGGGAATATTTCCTCGAAATCGACGGCGGTACGCGGCATTTTGTCGGCGTTACTAACCAAAATCGCGTATACGCTTGGGGGGATAATGGTTATGGACAATGCAACGTAACCACCGAGCAAGGGGAAAATACGACAATTTTTGCAGGCTCGTTGCAAACGTACGTGGTGGACGGCGAGGGTAAATGCGTGGAGAGCGCAGGACTAAAGGGCTATATCATGGGCACGGACGGCAGGGGTAGGGACGTGTTTGCGCGCATCGTTCACGGCGGAAAAATGACCATGAGCGTCGGGGCGGTGGCGGTTGTTATTTCCTCGCTGATTGCGGTGCTCGTCGGGTGCGTTTCGGGGTATTTCGGGGGCGCGGTGGATACCCTTTTGATGCGGATTACGGAAATTGTTTCGTCTATTCCGTTTTTGCCCTTTGCTATGCTCCTTTCGCAGATTATCAAAAATTATAACGTGTCCGAAAGTATGCGAATTTTTATTATTATGCTGATTTTAGGAGTGCTTTCATGGACGGGACTGGCGCGTATGATTCGCGGTCAAGTTCTTTCCGAGCGGGAAAAAGAGTTTGTGACCGCAGCGCGTGCAATGGGGGTGAAAGAGGGTAAAATTGCCTTTTCGCACGTACTTCCCAACGTCCTTTCCGTGGTACTTGTCAGTATGACGCTGGATTTTGCCGGCTGTCTTTTGACGGAATCTTCGCTGTCCTATCTCGGCTTTGGCGTCCAACAGCCCCGACCTACGTGGGGAAATATGCTCAGCGGCAGCAATAACAGCACGGTCATACAAAATTACTGGTGGCAATGGCTGTTTCCTGCGCTGTTTTTGTCCTTGGCGGTGATTTGTATCAACGTCATCGGGGACGCGCTGCGCGACGCGTTCGACCCCAAAAACGCCAACCGAGCCTAATTAAAAACAAAAAGAGGAGTTTTTATGCCCGTATTACAAGTCAACCATCTCCATACCGTTTTTCAAACGCGAAAGGGCGTTGTCAAGGCTGTCAACGACGTGACGTTTTCCTTGCGCGAGGGAAAGACGTTGGCGCTTGTCGGAGAATCGGGTTCGGGCAAAAGCGTGTCGGCAATGAGCGTGCTTCGGCTGTTGGATGAGAACGGACGCATACAATCGGGCGAGATTTTATTTCGCGACGGGGAAGAAGTGAAAGAGCTTTCCAAACTGCACCTGCGCGAGATGCAAAAGCTGCGAGGCAACCGTATTTCGGTTATTTTTCAAGAGCCGATGACGGCGCTCAATCCCGTGTTTTCTATCGGAAAACAGCTTAGCGAACCGTTCATAATCCACCAAAATTTATCCAAAAAAGAGAGCCTCACCGAGGCGAAACGAATATTGGAAGAGGTGCGGATTCCTAACCCCGAACGAGTTTTAAAAAGCTATGCGCATCAATTATCGGGCGGTATGCGGCAACGGGTAATGATAGCGATGGCGCTTGCTTGCCGGCCGAAAATCCTCATCGCAGACGAACCGACAACGGCGCTGGACGTCACCATTCAGGCGCAAATTTTGCGGTTGATGCGAGAGCTGCAAAAAGAGCGCGGCACGGCGATTTTGTTTATCACGCACGACTTAGGCGTGGTGAACGAAATGGCGGACGACGTTGCCGTTATGTACTGCGGGCAAGTGGTTGAACGCGTACCTGCCCCCGTCATTTTTGGAAATTGTGCCTTTTCGCACCCCTATACCGAGGGACTATTGCGCTCTGTTCCGTCCGCACAGACGGCAGGCAAAAGGTTAGAGAGTATCCCCGGCAGCGTACCGCATCCGTTGCATTTGCCTAAGGGCTGCAAATTCGCGCCCCGTTGCAAGTATTGTACGGAAAAATGTATTGCGGAAGAACCGGACCTTATCGCCGTTTCCAAAGAGCACGCTATCCGCTGTTTTTATGCCAAAAAGGAGGAACGGGAAAGTGCCGAACACGCCAAGCTTGTTGTCCGTCAAACACCTTAAAAAATATTTTCCGCTTGCGCGAGGAGGAATGTTTCGTCCGCGGCCTATTTTGCGTGCCGTGGAAGATATTTCTTTGGATATCCGCCGCGGAGAAACGTTTGGGCTCGTTGGGGAGAGCGGTTGCGGCAAATCCACGTTCGGTAGAACGGTTTTGCAGCTGTACAAACCGACTGCCGGCAGCGTTTTGTATTACGGCGCAAACCATTTGCAAGCGGACGCAACCAACAAAGAGCAGGGCTTGGATTTGACGCAGTGCACTGCAAAGCAAATGCGTGCGCTTCGTAAGGATTTGCAGATTATTTTCCAAGACCCCTACTCCTCGTTAGACCCGCGCATGACGGTGGGGCAAATCATTGAAGAGGGAGTGGCGACGCACGGATTTTACCGCCGCGGCAGTGCGCAAATGCGTGAATACGTCGTAAAAATCATGCGCGATTGCGGCTTGCAGGAGTATGCTTTGCACCGTTATCCCCATCAATTTTCAGGCGGCCAAAGACAGCGCATTTGCATCGCCAGAGCGTTGGCTGTTCGCCCGAAATTTGTCCTTTGCGACGAGTGCGTTTCCGCGCTTGACGTGTCCATTCAATCGCAGATTCTCAATCTTTTGACCAAATTAAAGGAAAAAGAGGGGCTTACCTATCTATTCATTTCACACGATTTGTCCGTCGTGCGGCACGTTTCGGACAGAATCGGCGTGATGTATTTGGGCAGAATTGTCGAACTGGGCGATGCGGAAAGGGTATTTTCTGCGCCTTTGCACCCGTATACGATCGCGTTGATTAGCGCGATTCCCGACCTTAATCAAAACCGGGGCGAGCAAATCCTTCTTCCCGGCAACATGCCGTCTGCGTCAACGCCTATCCAAGGCTGTCCGTTTGCCGGGCGGTGTTTCATGGCACAGAGCCTTTGTCATACCGAGCCGCCAACGCTTGAGGAGGTGGAAAGCGGTCGGTTTGTCGCCTGCCATTTTGCAAGAGAAAGTACGGAAATTAAACGAAAAAAAGCGCAAGAGAACAGCGAAAAATAGATATAGAAAAGTCCAAACAGAAAAGAGCCGCACAAAGCGGCTTTTTTTTACAAAAAGGCGAAAGAGGCGCGCGTGGACGGGGCGTGGGGCTTGAAAAATGTGAAAAAACAGAAAAAACTGTATAAGAAGGCATAACAAGCGTTGACAAATAGCAGAAAAAAGTATTATAATAAATAATACTTAAACAAAACGCGGGGATATGGCTTGTTTTTGGCTGACCGCGCAAGAAAAGTGAAAAAATTTTTTTAAGAATTGGAGGATATTCAACAACAATCATGGACCTATACCTAACTATTGCGATCGTCGTTTTAGTACTACTTTCCGGTTTCTTTTCAGGGACGGAAACGGCTTATTCCTGCGCTAACAAGATTAAGTTAAAAACGCTTGTATCGCAAGGCAAGAAAAATGCGAAATCCGTTTATAAGTTCGCGGACGTAAAATACGATAAGTTGGTTACGGCAATTCTTGTTGGTAACAACATCGTCAATTTGGCGGCGTCGGCGCTGGCGCTTATTCTGTTTAGAGATTATTTATTGCGTGGCTACACGGAAGGTATCACGTCCACGATCTCTACCGCAGTAATGACCGTTGCCGTTTTGCTCTTTGGCGAAATCACGCCGAAATACCTCGCGAGCGTATACCCGGAAAAAATGTGCTTTTTCTTTTACCCGATGATGGTAGTCTTTTTCTATATCCTTTGGCCGATTTGTAAAATTTTCGACGGCTATAAATGGGTATTGGCAAAAATTTTCAAGTTAAAGAAAGACGAAACGGTTACCGACGAAGAATTGCTTTCCCTCGTGGAAGAAGCGGAAGAAAGCGGTACGCTCAAAGAAGACGAATCCGAACTGGTTCGTTCGGCGTTGGAATTTGACGACTTGAAGGTAGAGGATATTCTCGTTCCCCGCGTGGACGTGTACGCGGTGGAAGAAGATGCGGAAATGGACGAAGTCCGTGAAATATTCGAGCGCACGGGGTACTCCCGTTTGCTTGTGTATAAGGGCACGATAGACAACGTAATCGGGCTTTTGCACGAACGTGATTTTTACAGTGGGTATATCCGCGGTGAAAAGACGATTGCCGCTTTGGTGCAGGACGTCGTTTTCACTTCCGAATACACGCGTATTTCCACGCTCATGAAACAGTTGCAAAAACAAAAAATCCATATGGCGGCGGTCTCGGATGAGTACGGCGGCCTCGTGGGTATCGTTACGTTGGAAGATATTTTGGAAGAGCTTGTCGGGGAAATTTGGGACGAACACGACGAAGAAGAAGTGTTGCACGGCGAAATTTCCGAAAACGAGTACTGGGTTGACGGCAAGTGCGATTTGGAAGAATTTTTCGAATTGTACGGTCATGAAAACGTTGCGGAAGAATTCGAATCCAACACCGTTGGCGGTTGGGTAACGGAAGTCTGCGGCGAAATCCCGTCCATCGGCAAGGTATTCCAGTATAAAGGTTTAGAAATCAAAATCGTCAAAGCGACGAAACAGAAAGTCCTTAAAATCCGTTCCTTGCAAAAGGAAGAATGGTTTGAAGAAGAGGACGAGGATTAACGTGAAAATTATCAAGAGAGGTAAGTGATATGTCTACAATTTTGGTTACGGGCGGTTGCGGCTATATCGGTTCGCACACCACTTTAGAACTCTTAAACAAAGGTTACGACGTGGTAGTCGTAGACAATTTCAGCAATTCTAGCTATGAAAGCTTACGTCGAGTACAAGAAATCACGGGCAAGACGGTCACCTTTTACGAAGCGGATATCCGCGATAGCGAAAAGATGTCCAATATTTTCACGGCGCATAAAATAGACGCCGTTATCCATTTCGCCGCGTTCAAAGCAGTTGGGGAAAGCTGCCGTTTGCCTTTGAAATATTACGAAAACAACATCAGCGGTACGGTAGCGCTGTTAAAAGTAATGGAAAGCCATGGCGTCAAGAAGATTATTTTCTCTTCTTCCGCAACCGTTTACGGCGAGCCCGAACGTTTGCCTTTGGACGAGAATTGCCGTCTTTCCACAACCAACCCTTACGGCAGCACCAAGCTCATGATGGAAATGATCATGCAGGATTTGTATAAAGCGGACAACGAATGGAATATCATTCTTCTCCGTTATTTCAACCCCGTCGGCGCGCACGAAAGCGGCAGAATCGGCGAAGACCCCAAGGGGATTCCCAACAACCTCATGCCTTACGTTGCGCAGGTTGCCAGCGGCAAGCTTGCTTGCATCAACGTATTCGGCGACGATTACGATACCCCCGACGGCACGGGCGTGCGCGATTACATTCACGTAGTCGATTTGGCGCTTGGCCACATCGCGGCGATTGAACATTGTAACGATGCCGGCGTGCATATTTATAACCTCGGCACCGGCCACGGTTATAGCGTTCTCGATATGATTCGCGCCTTTGAAAAAGCTTGCGGCAAGAAATTGCCGTACAAGATTTGTGAACGCCGTTCGGGCGACATCGCCACCTGCTATGCCGCTCCCGACAAAGCGAGAAACGAGTTGCATTGGGAAGCCAAGTTCGGCATCGAAGAAATGTGCGCTTCGCAGTGGAAATGGCAGAGCGGTAACCCCAAAGGTTACGAACAATAATCCATGCACAGCGGGTTAATCCCCGACGAAATCATCCGTTCCGACCGCAAGACGCTATCGATCGTTGTCGATTCCTTTGGGAGATTGATCGTGAAAGCGCCCAAACGCTGCGGTGAAGAGCGGATTTTTGCGTTTATACGGGAAAAGCAAAATTGGATTTTACGCAAAAAAGCCGAACGCGTGGGGGTGGATATTGCCCTTCCGACGGACGATTTACACGGCTATTTGGTATGGATTTTAGGCGAAAAATATGAAATTCATTTAACGGACGGCACGCATATCGAGTTGGACGGCGAAGAAAAACGTCTGTATTTACCAAGAAAAAATGCGCAAACGCGGCTTGTAAAGTGGCTGAAAGATAACGCAAAACGCATTTTCACGCGTATGGCAGAACGCATTTCCCAAGAGATGGGCTGTACGTATAAAAGCCTTTCCGTCACGTCAGCGCGCAGTCGTTGGGGCTCGTGCTCGGCGGAGAACGCGTTGCGTTTTTCCTTCCGTTTGCTATACGCGCCCAAGGAAGTTGTCGAATACGTCGTCACGCACGAATTGGCGCATACGCGCCATAAAAATCATTCGGCTCGGTTCTGGGCGGAAGTAGCAAAGTACCAGCCCGAGTGGAAAAAGAAACGGAACTGGTTAAAACTCCACGGCGCATTGATGCAAATTTTCTAAAAGAAAGAAAAAAGGAGGCGGCAACGTTGAAAAGAGGACAAATTTCACGCGGTACATCTTTTTCGCGCGGTATATCTTGTTTGTTGGCGATACTTTCCGCCTCATGTATGGTAGCCTGCGGCGACACGGGCGGCGGATTTAATTCGAATATTTGGGATAACGAGGGTTCGTATTCCGTAGGCCAACAATGGGCGGACGATGTGGAAAGCGTCGAGGGCGATACGACAAGCGATTTGCCGCAGCCGAGCGAGCCCAACCCCGACAAGACGCTTTTGCGTACGGAAGTGGACGGTATCGGGCATAAAATCGCCTATTACGAGGACGGAACGCAGGAAGACCTCGGGCGCGTGGTGCCGATGGATTTCCACTCTCCAGAGCCCGAAAAACAGTACGCGTACACGGTTTTATCCAACGAGAGCAAAGGCCAAGGTCTGTGCGCGTTTTATAAGGATTTGTACGCAGAGGCTGTTGCTTTCCACGATTCCACGGCGACGTTAAAACCGACGTTGGAGCAGGGTCAGAAATTCTACGTTGTAGCCAAGATTAATTTTGCTCGGCACGGTTTAAGAGTCCAAGAGGCGATTTCCGTGTGGAAAGCCTTTAACGAATCAAACCCGTCCTTTTACTGGATTTCGTCTACGCTGCTTTACAGCGATAGCGTGCTTTGGTTTTTGGCGGAAGAACCGTATGCCAAGTATTCTGTAAGACGGGAAATCGATGATAAAATTGCGGAAATGGCGGTGGATTGCGAAACTTATTTAAGCGGCAGCACTTCCTTGGCGGAGCGTGCCTTGACCATTTTTGATTACGTGACGTATAGAGTGGAATACGCATACAAGTCGGACGGAAAAACGCCGCGCGACGACGTATGGGCGCATAACGTTGTCGGCAGCGCGATGTATGGGCAAGGGGTATGCGAAACGTACGCGCAGACGTACGATTTCCTTTGCGACGTGTTCGGTATCGAGTGTATCACCGTTGTGGGCGACGCCGGCAAGAGTGCAAAGGAAAGGGAAGGGCATGCATGGAACTATCTTTGCTTGGACGGCGAATGGTACGCGGTAGACGCGACCTGGGCGGACCAAGCGGACGGCATTTTCCGTCAGTATTTCGGCATTGATTTAAAAGATTACAAAGCGACGCACTCTCCCGAACCATCGGGCAACTGGGGTATCGAATACCAGTGTACGTTGCCGACGCTTTCGGGTGGGCTTTGTCCCGTTCGGGTTGGGAAAGAACAAGAAAAGAGCGTCTTAACAGCGTCGATTGAAAAAGCTTTGGAAACCATGACGGACGAGCAAGGCGCATACGAAATCACGCTCTATCCGCATACCGAGGTAACGACGAGAGCGAAGGTGAATATTTTCCATAGAAACGCGAAAATATACGCGACGGTTTTGCCCAAAGTAAAACGTATCACGTTCCTTGGCAGAAAAACACGCATTTCGCTTGCGGATACCTATTTTTATCTTACCAGTCTTACGGCGGATACGAAAGTAACCCTTTCTTGCGACGTCACGTTCAAGGACGTAGAGTATACGCCAAGTCAATGGATAAAAGGCAATTATCAAATAACAAACGCATAAAATCCGTTTAATTTTTCGCCGTTTGCGGTATAAATAAACAGAGAGAAAAAACATCCCAAAGAGGAAACTATGTTAGAATTAAAAAACGTCAGCTATCGCGTGCAGGACGAGCAGGGCGAAAAGCTGATACTCAACAATATAAATTTGCGCTTAGACGAGCGTTTCGTAGCCTTCACCGGTCCGAACGGCGGCGGTAAATCGACGCTGGCGAAAGTGATAGCCGGCATTATCAAACCGACGTCGGGCAGGATTTATTTCGACGGCGAGGATATTACCGACCTCTCGATTACCGAGCGCGCGCAAAAAGGCGTTTCGTATGCTTTTCAACAGCCCGTCCGTTTCAAGGGGTTGACGGTGCGCGACCTCATCAATATCGCGGCAGGGAAGAATTTAAAAGTTTCCGACGCGTGCGCGTATTTGTCCGAGGTAGGCATGTGCGCGAGGGATTATATCGACCGCGAAGTCAATGCGTCTCTTTCCGGGGGCGAGCTCAAACGTATCGAGATTGCAACCATTCTTGCGCGCGGCACAAAATTGTCTATTTTTGACGAACCCGAGGCAGGCATCGACCTTTGGAGCTTTGGTAACCTCATCAAAGTATTCGAAAAAATGCACGAGCAGACCAAGGGTAGTATTTTGATTATTTCCCATCAAGAACGCATTTTGAACATAGCGGACAAAATCGTAGTCATCGCCAACGGTCAGATACAAAACGAGGGCGAGAAAGCGGAGGTTTTGCCCCGTCTTTTGGCGGCGGAAACCTGCAAAGCGCTTGCGGATAAACTGTAAGGAGGGACGGTTATGGACGCGATTGAAAAAGATTTACTATTGCAAATAGCCGACCTGCACGGCGTACCCGAGGGTGCGTATAATATCCGCGGCAACGGCGATTTAATGGGCAGAAACACAACGGCAAACATCGACATCGTCACCAAGACGGACGGTAAATCGGGGATTGATATTTTCATCAAGCCCGGCACGAAAAACGAGAGCTTGCATATCCCCGTCATCATTAGCAAAGCGGGTTTGCAAGAGGTGGTATATAACGATTTTTATATCGGCGACGGCGCGGACGTTATCATTGTCGCAGGCTGCGGTATTCATAACTGCGGCGGCGTGGATATGACTTCCCGTCACGACGGCGTACACACCTTCTACGTGGGCAAAAACGCACGCGTGAAATACGTAGAAAAGCACTACGGCGAGGGGGACGGCAACGGCAAAAACGTCATGAACCCGACGACGGTGGTGCATTTGGACGAAGGCGCGTATTTGGAGATGGAAACCACGCAAATCAAGGGCGTGGACTCGACCAAGCGCGTGACCAAAGCGGAGATGAAAGGGGGTTCGGAATTTATCGTTAAGGAAAAGCTGTACACGCATGGCGAACAGTTGGCGGATACCGATTTTGTCGTTGACATGAACGGAGCGGGCTGCCGCGCGGATATTATGTCCCGTTCGGTGGCGGCGGATCATTCCAAACAGCACTTCGTTTCCACCATGAACGGCAACGCGCCCTGCTACGGCCATACCGAATGCGACGCGATTATCATGGACAAAGCCTGCGTCACGGCAGCGCCTTGTTTGTCTGCAAACGACGTGGACGCGGAACTCATTCACGAGGCGGCAATCGGGAAAATTGCCGGGGAACAGCTGATTAAACTCATGACCTTGGGTTTGACGGAAAAGGAAGCGGAAGAACAGATTATCAAGGGTTTCTTGCACTAATCTATTTTATATAAATTTATATCAACACACGAAAAAAAAGAAAGGAGATAGATAACCATGAGCGAACTTGCTTACAAAAGAACAAACGTCTATGAAGTAGCCGATGAAAAATTGATGAAAGAAATTTTCGACTATGCCGAAGGGTATAAAAATTTCATCGACGAAGGCAAAACGGAACGCGAGGCTTGTACGTACGTAGTAGAAGCGGCGAAAGCGCAGGGCTACAAACCCTTTGAGTTCGGTATGAAACTCAAAGCAGGGGATAAAATTTATTACAACAACCGCGGTAAGAACGTTTACCTTCTCAAAATCGGTACGGCAGACGTAGCGAAGGATGGTATCCGTATTATCGCGTCGCACATCGACAGCCCCAGATTAGACCTCAAACAAGTCCCCTTGTACGAAAATGAAAACATCGCGTTTGCAAAAACGCATTATTACGGCGGTATCCGTAAATATCAATGGGCGGCAATCCCTCTTGCATTGCACGGCGTAGTGGCGCTTGCCGACGGCAGCAATCTTACCGTAAAAATCGGGGAAGACGAAGCGGATCCTGTGTTCTATATCAGCGACCTTTTGCCTCACCTTGCGGCGAAACAGAGCGCAAAACCTCTTGCAGAAGGCATCGAAGGGGAGCAGCTTAACATTTGGTTTGGCAACATTCCTTACGTGGCGGCAAAAGAGGACAAGGATAAGACCGTTAAAGAAAATATTTTGAAAATTCTTCATGAAAAATACGGTATCAAGGAAGAGGATTTCCTCAGCGCAGAACTTTCTCTTGTTCCTGCGTTCAAAGCAAAGGATATCGGGTTTGACCGCGCTCTTATCGGCGCATACGGCCACGACGACAGAGTTTGCTCCTATCCCGCTTACACCGCGCTTTTCGATGAAGAATCCAACGAACACACCGTCATGGTAATCCTTGCTGACAAGGAAGAAATCGGCAGCGAAGGCACGACGGGTATGCAGTGCCGTATCTTCATGGACCTCATCGATGAAATCGCGGCGTCCTTCGGCGTTTCCGCCGGTGCGATCCGCGCAAATTCCAAGTGCCTTTCCGCGGACGTAAACGCAGGCTACGACCCCAACTTCCCCGAAGTTTGTGAAAAACTCAATTCCGCATACCTTTCCCACGGCGCAGGGATCACCAAGTTCACGGGCGCAAGAGGTAAGAGCGGTTCTAACGACGCAAACGCAGAATTTATCGGTTATTTGCGCAAAATTTTTGCGGATAACGGCGTTATTTGGCAGACGGGCGAAATGGGCAGAGTAGACGTTGGCGGCGGCGGTACGGTTGCGAAATTTATCGCAAACATGAACATCGATACCATCGATATCGGCGTTCCCGTTATCTCCATGCACTCGCCTTACGAAGTGATTTCCAAGGCAGACTTGTATGAAAACTACCTTGCTTTCCGCGCGTTTATCAAATAAGATAAAAGGGCGTAAAAAGAAAAACGAGCGTACCATGTACGCGATGAAATAGAAAAGACGGCTTTCATAGCCGTCTTTTTTCTATCGTTATTTCTGTTTTTTAAAGCAGATTTTTGCTTAAAAATTATTCCAAGGACACGCCGTCCGCGTAGAAATGCATCGCCGCGGAATAATACTTAGCAACACCCTTTTTCAACTCGTCATAATCCGCCAACGCGAAACACTCGCAAGCGGAGTGCATGGAAAGCTGCGCAATACCGATGTCCGCGCCCGCCATACCCATATGCCGTAATGCAGCAGGGCCTAACGTGCTGCCGCTGCGGTCGTCAGAGCGGTTGTAATAGCTTTGGTATTTAACGTTCGAATATTCAAAAATCGTTTTCACCACGGACGAAGAAAGAGCGTCGGTGACGTACGCGCCGCCTGCGTGGGATTTGATGACTACGCCGCCGCCAAGCTTGGTGCGATTCGTCGGGTCGGACACCTCGGGGTGGTTGGGGTGGTCTGCGTGCGCGTTATCCACGGAGAGAAGGAAAGAATTTGCAAGCGCTTTATAATACTCGTTATCGTCAAAGCGCAACGCGCCCGTGATACGGCGCAATACCTTATCCAAGAAATCTCCGTCCGCGCCTTGGGGGGAAGAACTGCCGACTTCCTCTCTATCCAAGCACGCCGCTACGCAAATCCCGGTATTGTCCTCATGTGCCAAAAGCGCCTGCACAATCGCATGAACGCCCACCAAATTATCGATACGGGGCGCAGCTAAAAACTCGTTTTTCGCGCCGAATGCAAAGGGTTCTTGCGCGGGGGCTAAAAACAAATCGTACCCCATCACGTTTTTACCCGTGATTTGCTCCATCAAGCTTTCCGCAGAAAAATCTTCGCCGCAAAGGGTGCAAACAGGCTGCAAATCCACTTGCGCATTGATGGCTTTGCCCTCGTTGACGCCGCGGTTTTTATGGATAGCAAGAGAGGGGATTGTGACAAGGAAAGGTGCTTCCATCACTTCGACGGTCAGCATTTCGTCCTGTCTTTTCACCACTCTGCCGGCGATTTTCAAAGGTCTGTCCATAAACGAATGCCAGATACCGCCGCCGTACGTTTCGACGTTGAGTTTCGCGCAATCGCCTGCCACGGTGACGGGGTTTTCTTTGAGCTTTAACGCCGGCGAATCGTTATGCGCCGCCGCAATCTTAAAGTAAAAATCGTCCAAAGACCCGACGGTGAAAGCGATAATTGCGCTGCCGCCGCGGACGACGAAATATTTTCCGCCTTCCTCAATAGCCCAGTCCCCCGTTTCCTTTAAAGGGGAGAAGCCGTTTTCCAGCAAAAGAGTCTGTAAATGTTCGCAAGTATGATACGCCGTATACGAATTTTTCAAAAAATCCTGTAAAAGCATGTTTCGGTGATTCCTCCGTGTAATTTTCCGTGTGATTTTCGCAACGATTCTAATATGAAATCATTGTAACACTTTTTTGACCGTTTGACAAGTATTTCAAGAAAAAAGTTAAGAAATAACCGTATTTTAACAGAATTTTTATATATTCTTCACAATCGAGTGCTATAATAGGCATACTGACGGGTTTTTGACAAAAAAACTCTTTTCTTGCGTGAAAAACAAGTGAAAAATTGTGTTGAGACCTTGACAAAATTGTTCGCATACTTTATAATATTTTGCAAGAAGAGGGTTCATTAAAAAAATACAAAAGAAAGAGGTAGAGAGATGGCTTGTGAAAAGAGTACTGCAATCAAGAAAAGAAAAGTAACGGCAAACGAAAAATATTTAAGCGCGATGTTCACGATGTTGAGAAAACGCGAAAATATCATTGTTGCGGACAAAAAAGCACGTTTTAACGATACCGAGCTTCGTTTGCTCACAGAAATTTTACACGCAAAGTACAGAGGCGAGCGCTTAATTTCGACGCAGCTTGCAACCATGCTTGGCATTACTCGTTCGGCGGTATCGCAGATTGTCAACCGCTTGGAAGAAGAGGGGGTTGTAAAGCGCGTAGCGGATGACGTGGATAGAAAAATTGCGTACATAGAAGTGACGGACGAAACGTTGGAATATTATCAACAAGACATCAAAGCCTGCATGGATTTCGCGGGCAGAGTCGTCAACACGATGGGCAAAGAAAAATTCAACACCCTTTGCGCGCTTGTCGATGAGTTCTGTGACGTAATCGAGCAGGAAAAATCAAAGCTTGCCAAAAAGAAAAAATAAAAGGGTCAGCAAGAGATAAAAAATAGCGAGGAGTAGAGCTTCTCGCTATCTTTCATACCAACGAGAGATGAAAAAAATAGGGCAACGGACACAAAATTGCCTAAAAAACGAGAGAATAGGAAAAAACGGCGCAGGAGTGCAAAGAAGGTAGACATGTTACAGTTAATTGACATTAAAAAAGACTATAAGACGCCCAGTCAAACGGTGCAAGCCCTCAAAGGGGTGAATCTTTGTTTCCGCAAGAACGAATTTGTATCCATTTTGGGTGCTTCGGGCTGCGGAAAAACGACGTTGCTCAACATCATCGGCGGCTTGGACCATTACACCTCGGGGGATTTGGTCATCAACGGCAAATCCACCAAAGCGTACAAAGACCACGATTGGGACGTGTACAGAAACCACCGCATCGGGTTTGTATTCCAG
>JAZQGK010000159.1:0-4004 GCA_045539975.1 Candidatus Scatosoma sp.
ATATCATTAGACTACTTTTACCTTTGATATACCCCATTACCCCTGACACACTCAGCTTAGGTGGTATAGAAAGCAAAAGATGAACGTGGTCTACCGCCATTTCTCCTTCTATTATTTCTACACCTTTCCATTGACACAATTCTTTGATTATGCTCATTATTTCTTTTCTATGCGATTCGTAAAAGATTTTTCTACGATATTTTGGCGCAAATACGATATGATACTTGCAATTCCAAACCGAATGTGATAATATTTTATTGTCATTAGTACTCATTTCTAATGTCCTCCGTTTAATTTTTTGTTGCAACTGGCAGGTCGCAATTTTATTATAAATTAAACGGAGTTATTTCGCAAGTTGGAACGGCATAAGCCTTTTTAGAACCCCCAGACTATCTGGGGGTTTTCTTTATACAACAAAAAGCTCTGCAAAATGCAGAGCTTTTGTATATTCTGTAAGAAATTATCTCTTCGAGAACTGAGGTGCGCGACGAGCTTTCTTCAAGCCGTACTTCTTTCTTTCCTTTGCACGAGGGTCGCGGGTCAAGAAACCTGCTGCCTTCAATGCAGGACGGCTGTTTTCTTCTGCTTCGAGCAATGCACGAGCAACGCCGAGACGGATTGCGCCTGCCTGACCAGTATAACCGCCACCGATTACGTTTACGATGATATCGTACTTGGATTCAACTTCCAAGAGCGCGATGGGCTGTTTTACAATGTATTGAAGAGTACCTTGAGGGAAATAATCCTCAAAAGCGCGGTCGTTGATTACGATCGTACCGTTGCCGCCAGGAATAAGACGAACACGTGCAATCGCCTTCTTTCTTCTACCGGTTCCCCAGAATTGAAGCTTCTTTTTAACGTTTGCTTTAGCCATAATTCTCTATCCTCTCCTTAGTCAACTTTGAGTTCTTCGGGTTTCTGCGCAGCGTGATTGTGTTCTGCACCCTTAAACACTTTGAGCTTTTTAATCATAGCTCTGCCGAGGCTGTTCTTGGGCAACATGCCTTTAACTGCTTCATAAACGGCAAGGTCGCTCTTTTCAGCCAACATTTTCTTATAGGAAATTTCTTTCAGACCGCCGATATAACCGGTGTGATATCTGTAGAACTTGTTTTCCAATTTCTTACCCGTCAAAACCACTTTGTCCGTGTTGATAACGATTACGAAATCGCCGGTATCAACGTTGGGAGTATAGGTGGGCTTGTTTTTACCGCGAAGTACGGAAGCAACACGGCTTGCAAGACGTCCCATAGGAACTCCTGCCGCGTCCACAACGTACCATTTTCTTTCAACCGATTCGGCCTTAGCCATATAGGTCTTCATAATATGTTACTCCTTGTTTCGTGTATATTTTTTTCATTTTTTTATTGAGTATCACCGCGATTGCGTCCCTTGAAAATCCGTTCAACTAACGGGGAAAAACGGGTTTTAAAGCACTTTCTCTCGGCTTGCCTATTTATTGTATTATGAAAAGAAATTTAAGTCAAGCTGTTTTGCAAGCGTTTTTTCAACTTTTTTTATTTTTTTTCATTTTTTTTTCGTTTTCCTATTTTTACCCGTTTTTTTTAGAAAGCAAGCCACTCTTTCCCTTGAAATCAGCCGTTTTCCGCCCTCTCACCCACGCTTTTCTTGCTCTTTGTTTTGAAAATATTTGTATATATATTATAAGATAAAGACCAAGGTAAATGCAAAACGCCCGACAAACAAGCTCTTTGCGCCCGCCTTTGCAAAAATGAAATCTCTCGCCCGACGCGCCAACAGGTAAAAGCGGCTTTTATCGTGTATAATTTTATCACCTTTTTTGCGTTCAGGCGTTCATTCGTTTGCTTTTTCAAGAAAAAAGGAGTATAATAATTTCGTACGAAATGTAAAACTTTTTGAAGGAGAAAAAACTATGCCTTTGGTAACTACTACCGAAATGTTTAAAAAAGCTTACGCTGGAAAGTACGCAATCGGTGCTTTTAACGTAAACAACATGGAAATGATCCAGGCGATCGTCGAAGCAGCTAACGAGGAAAAATCCCCTGTTATTTTGCAGGTTTCCGCAGGCGCAAGAAAATATGCGAACCCCGTTTATTTAAAGCACCTCGTTCAGGCAGCTGTTGAAACCAACGATATTCCCATCGCAATGCACCTCGACCACGGCGCAGATTTCGAAATCTGTAAAGCTTCCATCGACGGCGGCTTTACTTCCGTCATGATCGACGCTTCCTCCCACCCTTGGGAAGAAAACATTGCCATCACCAAAAAAGTCGTTGAATACGCTCACGACCACGGCGTTGTTGTTGAAGCAGAACTCGGCACGTTGGCTGGTATCGAAGACGACGTAAACGTTTCCGCTGAACACGCACACTTCACCTCCCCTGACGAAGTAGAAGAATTCACCGCAAGAACGGGCATCGACTCCCTTGCAATCGCAATCGGTACTTCCCACGGCGCTTATAAATTCAAGCCCGGTCAGGACCCCAAACTTCGTTTGGATATCCTGGAAGAAATCGGCAAGAGATTGCCCGGCTTCCCCATCGTTTTGCACGGTGCTTCCTCCGTTCCTCAGGACAAGGTTGCTATCGTCAACCAGTTCGGCGGCCACATGCCCGACGCAATCGGTATTCCCGAATCCGAACTCCGCAAAGCCGCTCAAATGGCGGTTTGCAAAATCAACATCGACTCTGACCTTCGCGTAGCGTTCACGGCAGCGATCCGTAAGCATTACAGCGAATTCCCCAGTCATTTCGACCCTCGTCAATACCTTGGCGATGCGCGCGCAATGATGAAGGAAATGGTAAAACATAAGATTGTCAACGTACTTGGTTCGGCTGGTAAAGCATTTTAATTTTAATCGGTTATAAGTAGCGTTTTTATCTTATCGGATAAAGGAAAACGGCGGGGATTCGTCCTCGCTGTTTTTTCGTACTCCTTTTCCGCCCCTCTTTATAGCCCTCTTTATACCCCCTTTGTGGATAACCGTCCGCCGCACATATACACCCACCACTACACGCCACCGCAATACGTCACACGCCACCACTATCCGCCTAACCGTGGATTGCATTTAATGAATGGTTGTTATTTTTGCGGTTTGTCGCGAGTTTTATTTATCCACAATCCATTGACTTTTGCGCGTCGATGTGGTACACTAAATAAAAAACGAAAGGAGTTTTCTCTATGTTAAAAAACGTTCCTAAAATTGTCAGCCCTGCGCTGATAAAAGTGCTTTGTGAAATGGGGCACGGCGACGAAATCGTTATCGCGGACGGCAATTTCCCCTCCGAAACAAACGGTCAAAGAGTCATTCGCGCGGACGGCATCGGCGGCGAAGAAATGTTGGACGCTGTCCTTTCCTTAATCCCTTTGGATACGTATGCTACGGAAAATTTCCTGCTGATGCAGACGACGAACGGCGACCCCACCCCTACTATTTGGGATAAATATTTTACGATTGCGAAAAAGCACGACGATAACTTGCGTGCAGGCAATTTGGAGCGCTTTGATTTCTATGAAAGAGCCAGAAAAGCATATGCCGTGATTGCAACGGGCGAGACTGCCATTTACGCCAACATTATTATTAAAAAAGGCGTAATTTAATCCATCATTTCGTATTCTATCAACACAAAAACCGCGGGCTGCGAGCCTGCGGTTTTTATTTTCATCTTGTACATGGTGCCCTCGTTTTATTTTCAACGCGTACATGGTATGCCCATTTTATACCCCCCAACCATTTACCGCGGAAGAGCTTTTTTGCTTATATCTATATGCGTACAGAATTTTATGCTCGCGTTCCGTTTTGACGCCTACCGCTACCAAATTTGCAGTCGGTTTTAAGGCAAAGAGAAAACCGCGTACCTCTTGGTACACGGTCTTGGTTGAAAAGCGGCGATTACCTATCCTCCCGGCGGTTAACCGCAAGTACTTTCGGCGTAAAAGAGCTTAACTTCTGTGTTCGGAATGGGTACAGGTGGATCCTCTTTGCCATCATCACCGCTATGGTTATATATCTCTGCGTCTTT
>JAZQGK010000160.1:0-13760 GCA_045539975.1 Candidatus Scatosoma sp.
CTCAACGAATTTTCAACGTTTGCACTATCTGTAAAGGTAATCGTAAGTTCCGCATTGCCGTACGTCAATGCCGTTACCGTTTCCGTAGCCGCATCGTACGAAATAACGTCCGCGCCTTTCGTGATTGAAACACTGGTTTTAAGTGCTTTTTCGTTTTCTATTGCAGAAACTTCAAACGGTGTAGTTTTGGCATATGCCTTACCGCCGTGGGATTCCGCCGTATACAAGAACAATTCATTTGTCAAACCGCCGTTAATAACCACGCTAATGGAATCAATAACCGTAATTTCCACGGTTTTGGCAAGCGTAGCACCTTCCACGCCTCTCCACTTCCCCGTAATCGTCAACGTCGTCTTGCCTGCCTTTAAGGGCTTGAATTCACCGTTTTCTACCGTACCTACCGTCGAATCAGATAATTTATAATCCCATTCTCCATCCGCAAACGTCTTACCGTTAAAGATTACCGTAGAAGTTACGTTCAAGGTATCCGTCATGCTAACACTGACCGTATCCTCGCTCAGTCCTTCGGTGTGAATCGTAGGCAACAAGTCGTTTCTCGTAACGACAATTTCACAGGTTGCTTGCTTCTTGAGATAGGATACCGTGATGGTAGCGCTCCCCTCCAAAAGTGCAACGACTTTACCATTTGCGTCTACGGAAGCTACTGCGGGGTTGCTGGACGCCCATTCGGGCGCCTCGTCCTCGAGCGCAGTGTATTCCGCTTTTAACCAAATCTCGTCGCCTAAAAGGAGAACTGCTTGCGTTTGGTCTAACGATATATCAATTATTGACGTTTCCGTACTGCTATCTGGTTTAGAATTAGAAGAACAGCTCGATTGACAACCGTAAAACGAACATATGCAAGCCAACGAAAGCACGCCCATTATACATTTTTTATAATGTTTTCTTAAAAAGTCTTTCATAACTTCCTCCTAGCCCGTATTACAAAGAATTCAAATAGTCAACGAATGCATTGGTGGTTTCGATTTCTTTGATTTGCGTGATTCCTAACCGTAAACCGGTTTCTTTAAAGCGAGCCTTAAACGCCACCAAATCTGCTTCTAAAAGCTTGTCGGATTGCAACTGCAAGGTTGCATATGCAGGGAAAATCCATTCCGTATCAATATGCGTCTTCAACATCTTGTACGTTTCAGGGTCCTGTGTACGATAATGATCAATTTTCGCCAACGCTTCGTCGCACATATCCGTCCAATTCTTTAACGTGTTATACGGGTAATTATACGCATAAGCAACCGAGTTTACGTATTGCGTTGCTTCTTTAATTTCTCTGTTATGCAAACGCATGGAAGTAAGCATTTCCATCATAATAGGCGCTGCTTCTTTGTACATTGCTTTCATAAACTTGTTTACAAGTTCTTCCGTATCCAAAGAAGTATTCCACGTCAATTTTGACTGCAAATAAATGGATAAGGAATGGAAGCCCGTTGACGCACCTTTTTGATGGGACTGGGAATTTTGATAATACGCTTTTATGTTATACTTCGCAAAGTAACGATACCCCTCTGCATTATACAGCGAGAATGCGTCGTGGAAATACAAATATTCCGTAAAGTTCGTGCTGTACGTCCAGAACCAAAGCCCATCTGACAGCGCACTCCATTTTTCAATCTGTGTGCGGCCTCTTTCGTTCTTGGGGTGATAAATATTAATTTCTTCTTCCAACAAATTCATGAAAGCGAGCCATACGCGTACGCCTTCGCCCAACTTTAATTCAGGAGCGTTAGGCACATACGTACCAGCCGCATCGTCCCAACTTGCGGGAGCGAGCGCAAACGAGTTGTACGCAAAGAATACGATTTCAAACGTTTCTCTGTAATATTCCGTCCCTTCTAAGGTAGACATCATATCGCGAACACACTCGTTAAATTTATTGATGAATAAAATCAACGAAGCGGATAACGTACCGTACTGCTCTGCGCAAGCCGTACAAGCTTCGCAGGCGCAGGTATCGTTATTATCTTCTACGGTCAAGGAAACCGCATTCATATACGGGTACGTAGTTGCGGGATATGCACGCAAGGAAGCCTCTACCTTTTTCGCGCACTCCAACGCCATTAACTCCAATTCCTCTTCATTGCCGTGCGCCGTGTAGCAAAGCACTTCGCCCGAATCGCCGTACCAGTCCGGATGCGCGGTTGCGTAATCCTTACGAGGTAAGTATTTCATACTGTTGTGTACGTTTGATTGTATCGAGCTTCTGTCTGCAACGTACTTGCCGTCCACCTCGTTCATTTTTTCATGAATCGGCAACAAATAGCTACCGCTGAACATCGGTATACGCATACGATTTTTGAATTGATCGGTCATAAAAGCAAAGCCCGTCGTACGTTTTGCAATATCGGGGATATCCGTAACGTCATAGTTGTAAAGCTTCTTCTCCTTTACTCCCGTTTCAATCTCCATGCAATCCAAATAATATTGTTCATAATTAAAAGTTAATTGCATGAAATCGTACACAGCGTAAAGAGTACCGTAATAACCGCCGCCCACAATATAAACCGTTTGGTCTTTCGTCACGATACGTACGCCGTCGCTGGTCAATTTTTCTTTGTCGAGTTCAATACCGGAATCCGCAAGCATATCGTTTTCACCAAGACAAATGTACTTACCGTTGGGATCATGCTTCATACCTGTCGCCTTCACCGTAGGCATCTTAATACCCGTGGCTTGGTGGAACAAGGTGATAAATTCCTCTTTTGCTTGCGTTTCGATGGCTACCAAATCTTCTGCAACTACTAACTGATAGTCCGTTTTTCCGTCCTTTACTAAGTAATTGGACGTCTCCGCCATCGTAAAATCGTGAACGCCTTCAAACGTTGACTTTTCCTCTGGCTTTTCCACCGTTTGCACAGGAGACGAAGAGGTCGCACCGTCTGACGAGCAACCGACAACCCCAACTGCTGCGGAAATCGCTAAAAAGAAACAAAGTATTTTCTTGAAAATATTTTTCATTGTCTATTCCTCCTTATTGATTCTGCACAGCCGACTCGGGTACGGTCAGAGTAAACGTCGCATAATTGCTATTTCCGGCAGCGTCCGCGCAATATACGTAAACGACGTAGTCCCCTGCGTATTTTGCCTCAAACGTCGTACCGACGGAAACAACGGAGAAGTTCTTGTCATATACAACAACGGTTACCTTCAAGTCTTCCGTAGGCGTTACGTTATCGGATACCGTAAAGTTATCGAATACGAGTGCCGTTAAATAGGGTACGGTAATTTGTTTTTTCGTAATGGTTACCTCGGGTTTAACGTCGTCTGCAACCACGATTAACAACGGCAAGAATGCAGAGTTCATACTTTGATCGCTTACCGTGTAGGTGAGGCGGTAATTTCCATACTTGGTTACCGTGAACGTATATTCTTTTGCTGCATCTGCCTTGCCGTCCAAAAGAGTACCGTCGTCAGCCGTTACCACTTCACCGTCGGAATCGACCACCTTAATCTTTAAGTTACCCGCCAACGAAGGAGAAAGCACGTCTACGTATACGGCAGGCTGCAATACGACTTTATCGTTCAGCTTTCTTTGACCGGAACAATTCTTAGCAGAAATAATCGGTTCGATAACGTCGAAATAGGTACTACCGAAAGGCTGGTTGCCGACCATACGGATATCCACGTATGCTTCGCCGCTAATGCCGACAAGTTCTACGTCAAGCAAGCAAAGCGCAGTAGTAAACGGATTGGTATAAGAAACCGCCGCACCGTTGGGAAGCATCAATTTCTTAGTGCTATCATTATAGAATACCGATTTAATTTCATTATTAGCAAATGCGCCCGTTCCTTTATAAGTCACGCCGTCCACAATCGCAACAAGACTGCCGTTGAGACTGGTCAATTCGATTACCGTCTTGTTCGCTCTGTTGTAATAGTCGGTCAGAGTGAGACGCAAAGCCTTATAGGACGCTCCAAGAGGAATTGTGAAATCCAAACGGAATTCGGGAACGGTAAGAGAGTTAACGAATTGCATATTGCAATCCCCTTTCGTTACGTTTGCCGTGTAGCGTACGTAACTGAAATCTTCCACTGCCGTAAAGTCGCCTTGGAAATACTGGGACATCGCCACGGAAGCATTAAAGCCCGTGTCTACGACAGGAATCTCTTCGCTTTCCAATACTTGGTCGCGGCAGACATATTTTACCTGCACGCTTGTATTTGCTTCTACCGTAAAGTTATTCACGTCCGCCTCTACGTACTCGCCGCCGTCAAATTTCACAAAAAACGTTGCGTCCACCGCCGTAGGTTCGCTCGCCGTAAAGGTATACGCCTTGATATCTTCCAAGGAATAGTTCGCATTCTTGATAAAATATCTGGGCATATTAAGCGTCGAAAGGAAGCGTACGGAATCCGACGGTTTCCCTTCTACTGCATAAGTATAGGTATACGAAGATACTGTATCGTAATAATGGTACTCAAACGTATAGCTACCATTATACAACGCCGTAAACGAATCGCCTTCAATGCGTTCCGTTTGCCCATTAGGGGACGTTACGTAAGTATCTACTATCACATCGCCGTTTAAGCCGCTAACCATAGGAATAGGAAGCGATATCGTTTGACCTGCCGTAATCGAAGTCAATTCCTCCACGGCAAAGTCAATCGCCTTTCCGTTTTCTTTCGTAACGCTGTTGACAACTACTTTTTCCGTAGTAGTATTTCCATGGCTATCCGTAGCCTTATAAACAATGGTGTAAGCACCCGGCTTGGTTGCCGTAAACTTACCATCCTTTACAAATACGTTACTGCGCTTGGAGGACTCGTAATTGTAATATACGGAAGTTGACAAATTCGCACCGCTAATGTCCATGACAGTCGCGTCAAAGATTTCCACTTCTTCACCCTGCGCAACGAATACGGCATTCCCCACAGTGGGCGTATACTTTACGTCCAGCAAGGGGGCTTTGCGGTCCGCATAATCTGCGATTTGCAAAGCTTCACCTTTCGCGCCGCCAATTGCAGCTATTTCAATGGAAGGATTACCTTCCTTATAATTGTTTGCATATACGGAAAGATATACCTCACCCGTTGTAAAACCTTTGAAAAGATTATCACCGAACATATCGGGGTTCCCAAGCTGGGTTACGAGCGCACCTTCCGCTTCGGAACGGGAATGCTTTATACGCACTTCTTTCGTGTCGTTATTGTAAGTCCACGTGAACCCGTTTGCCGAGTTCGCCATCGCGCCGTTTGCCAACGATACGCCCCATTGCGAATAGTAAGAAATATATCTTTCACCGTTTACGAATACTTCTTTTGCACCCGTGACCGGTTTCATAGTTTCCGTCTTATACAATCCGTTGGATTCCTGATTGCTGGCATTCGCTCTTGCATACGTTGAATTACCCGTCATGTACCATAAAAGGAATTCTACATAATTCGTAGAATCGTAGCAATCGGTGATGCGGACGATAATATCCTGCACACTTGCCGTATCTGACGTTTGCAAAGGAAGAATGGTGACAATGTCGTTTACCGTATTTTGAGAAAGGTCGGTAGGTACGTTATACACAAACGCGTCCCCTTCTGCAATGGTAACCGTCAAACAGTCCTGCCCTTTCCAATCGACGTGTGCCATCGTCGTCGTACCATATTCCACGCTGGATTGTTCCGAGCCGACGGACCAATTTTTCTTTAAGACTTCAATCGTCTTTTCCGCTTTTAATACGACGTCCTCCAAAATTGCCGAATACACAATTTTATATACGCCCGTTTGAGATAACTCGTATTCTTGACGCTGATACACGTTCCCATCGGGATAATACACGACGCTATCCGTCAGCGTATACTCCTTTCCGTTGTATTCCGCCGTTGCGGACGCAGGTAACGTCAACGTATCCCCTACGTAGTACGTCTCCTTGAGTTCCGTTTCCGAGAAAGTAATCTCTTGCGCGAATACGACGTCGTCTCTACCAAGAGCTTGTACAGCGCACACGGTACTTGCTGCAACAAAGCAGGTAAGTAAAAGCGCGCACAGCCATTGTTTTTTATTCTTTTTCATCATTTTCTCCTTTATCCTTTAATACCGCCCATGGAGATATCTCCGAGAACTTTTTTGTTAAAAGATATATAGATAACTAAAATAGGCAATGCTAAAAGCATACATGCCGCGATTTCCACGGATACGTCCCCGTTATAACGACCACCGCTGGTCATAGCAGGCTGCGTAAACAAGAAAGTTGCGTAAGCAAGCGTAGGATGCGTAGGCAAGTACAACTGCGGTACTTGATAATCGTTCCAAAGTGTAATGAATTGAATCAATGCAACCGAACCAATCATCTTCACCGACAGAGGCAAAACGATATGTATCAAGACGTTCCATTGCGAAGCGCCGTCAATTTCCGCTGCTTCGGCATAGGCGTCCGATAAGCCCTCGTAAAACGCAAGGTATACAAAGAAATACATACCGGAGAAGTGCAACTTCTGTATCCAGTTCCCCCAGAACGTATTATACATACCCGTATTTCTAAGGAAAGTAAGTTCTGCCGGATACGACCCAACGATGGGAATCATCATAAACAACAAGTACACCGTCGTTTGGAGTCTACTAAACATACATTTATACTTCGCGCACATGTAAGCCCCGATTGCAGGGACTACCGACAAAATCAACGTACCGACGCCCGTATATAAAATCGTATTATAAATATAGACCCAATAATTCCCCATTACCGAAGGCGTTTGCAATACGCCTGCACTATAATAAGACGCTTTGTGCTTAAATGCAGTAACGTTTTCAAATACGCGCTGATAGTTCCAAAAGTTGAACATTTCCCCCGCACTAAGCTTTATTGACGGAAAGGATAAAAAGTCGGGTACTGGATTATTTAACCCGTTGATATCCTTCGGGTAATTCTTAAAGGATATCATCAAGCCCCAAGCCAATACTACGAGCATGGATAATGCATAAATCGCAAGCAAAACCATGATGACAATAATGATCGGATTTTTATTTAACGGATTTTTCGTTCTCTTTCTCATATTGTCCTCCTCAGTTTTCACTCGGGCCGTACTTGTCGAACAGCTTTCTTGCGATGAATGTAATCGGCGCAATAATCAAAGTCAAAAGAATCCCCAAAGCCGCCAACTGCGGATACGAAAGCAAACTCGGCAATAAGCCGTTATGCAAATCCACGTAATCCGAACGCTGTGCGTTAACGTAGATATAGTACCCCATCGTTTCAAGGCCGGAAGATTCCCACCCGAAGAATGTATACAAATGCATTTGATTCGTGAAAATACCCGCCATACCCAAGATTATGAAGGTAGATACCGTCGAGAATATCATAGGAACAGTGATAAACATAAATTCATGTACGATATTTGCACCGTCTAATTGCGCCGATTCTATAATAGAAACGTTAATACCGCTCATTGCGCCCGTGAACATCAAAACGTTAACGCCGAAAGATACCCAGATATTGAAGAACAACACTAAGCCATACGCATCCATACCGTTAGACGTCGTCAATAACGGCAGGCCTATCTCCCCCGTCATTTGATAGATGATTTGCGGATATACGTTATTACAAATACGTTGAAAGAGCAAACCAAAAATCATCGGAGAGATAATATTCGGCATATACAAAACGACTCTAAAAGCCCCTGAAAATCTACATTCTTTGCAAAGATAGAACGAGAAAATCAGCGCCAAGGGAATGGTGATAAACACGTTGCTGGCAAACAGCCACAATGAATTGACCGTCAAATATGATTTTGAGGTAAATACGTTCCAAGCAACCTTAAAGTTATCAAAATTCCATGCAACCACCTGTAACTTTCCATCTCGAATCTTCCAAGTTTGGAAAGCCATAATAATGGAATTGAAATTGATGTACAGCGTAAATATACAAAATTGCAAAACTGGTAACGCGCAAATAAGCGCATAAAAAATCATGCGCTTACCTTTGCGTGTTTTTAAAAAGGAAGGTCTTAATTTTGCATTGTTTAAGGTATTTTTCATAATACTTCCAATAAAACTACTAATTTATAATGTAAAATCCAATAAAATAATTCCGTGTATGAGCAAATTATACGAAACTAGCCCATTCATCCTTCGTGAAACGCGTTGCGTTGAATACGTCAATAGAATTGAAGTTCGTCGTTCTGTATACCTGTAAGAAGTTATTGTAGGTAACTTTATCAAGCGTTGCTCTGAAAATTTCTGCGCTCAATTCAATTTTCAAGCTACCTCTGTGATACTTAAATACAGAGTTATCATTCTTTGCCGTATAACGAAGAACGTTACTGTTATCCCTCATTTCAATAAGGTTGGAGTAGAATACGGAAGGAACATCCGTAGAATCTACATCGTAATTGATTGCAAGCTTACTACCCGTATTCTTAGTGAATTCAATCAATTCCTGTTCGGAATAGAGGAACTTCAAAAGATCAAGCGAAGCATTCTTTAATTCTTCGTTATCCTTGATATTGTTATTAACGTAGCAAACACCCATACCCGTTTCGATCATAGTGCCCTTTTCGCCGTTCCCTTCCGTCGTCGTCGTGTTTACGGACGTCGGCAGAGGCATAAACTTGATGTTTCTTGTATTCGCGTCTTCACCGGTCAAATCCGCATAGGACGAGAAATTGCCCGTAAGTTCACTTTCAACCCACCAATACGTACCGTCGATAAGCATGCCCTTTCTCTTCTTCGCGCCTTTACCGCCAAGGAGAAGGTTCAACTCGGTTTGCGTATGGTTTACGTCAAGTCTGGAGTCTTGCGAGAACAAACCTTCTTTTTCAATCGCTTCCAAGAAAGCCGCCGCATAGTACTTCGCCGCCATATCGTTGGTCAAGTAGCCGTTTTCTTCCGTGATTGCTACCATTTCCGTTACCGGCTTTTTGATGTAATCGATCCCTTGAAACAAAGGTTCGTTTGTGAACATCAAATTACCGTTTTCGTCACTCTTGATAATTTCAACGGGAGTACCGTCAAATTCGTAAACCGTCTTCATTTGATCATAACCTGCAAGCGAAGCCCAAAGCCCTGCAATAAGGTATGCACAATAACCGATATATTTACCGGAAATGGTGATGGGTTCAACGTTGTTGTTCGTCTGATAATCGCAAAGAATCAAAAGTTCTTGCAAGGAAGAAGGCAAACCGTCGTCATTGGTATTGTATACACCGTCGGGTCCGCAAGATTTCTTCGCCTTCGTTCTACCAACGAAGGTTGCCGTACCGTAATTGCAAGGATGGTTGATACCGCTTTCACCGGGAGCTGCAAAATAAGAACCGATGTAATCGAATGCGTCTGCGTCATAAGACATACCGGAGTAGAATTCTACCCAAGGCAATACGTAGTACTTATCGGGATCGTCCCCCCTTAATGCAGGCAACATTTCGGGATAGATACGATCTTTAAGCGCAACGCCTTGGTCATCCTCCATTTCAAAAACTTCGGTAATGTCCATCAACAAATCGCTCGCAATGAAAGAATACGTATCCGTTCTTTCTACAAAGTAAATGTTATAACCATCGGTCGCCATCGACTTATTCGCCAAACCATTACCGGGCGTGATGTTAATTTCAACGCCTTTCTTGCCAGGAGCATAAGACTTGTCCCCTACTTGCTCTTTAAATCGTGCAAATGCCTTTTCCAACCAGTTCCAACGAACACCGCCGTTATGAATAGCTACTTCAATAACCGTTGTCTTGCTTGTATCTGCAGGCACACCGCTGCTTTCGCTATTGCTTGCGCCGCCGCCGGGAGGAGGTGCACAAGCCGTCGTCAACGCCATTACGGAACCCAAGAGTAACGTAAGAACTTTTTTCATTTTTTTCATTTTCTATACCGCCTTTACAATTTTTAAGTTTTTTGCCGTGCGTACGGATTGCTACCGTACGCACGAGTTCTTTATCCATTAAAGTGCATTGAGGAGATTGTTGATATCTGCATACGTACCAAGCTCTGCACCTGCCGTAATACCGAGCTCTGCCACAACAGACTTGAATCTTGCAGCAATATCGCTGTAATCATGGTCCAAATTCACCCAGAAATAGCTGCCATTAAAGTATTTTTTATACTCAACGAGCGCAATCTTTGCAGGCGACAACCATTCCATATCGATATGCTGTCTCAACTTCGTATATAATCCAGGGTTGCTCTCTTCATAATGTGCGATTGCCGCATACGCTTCGTCATACATCGTCAACAAGCTGTCAATCTGCGAATACGTCAGCTTCTTACCAGGCGTTTCGTAGCCCAAAGATAAACTCCCCATACTCTTATTGTCGAACAGCGTACGAGATTGATTGAAGATTGCCATCATTTCATCCGCTGCATCCGCATACATTGCCGTCATGTAGTTAGAAATCAACGTATTTATATCCAACGTAGAATCCCAAGCCAACTCCGTCGCTACGTAAATATTCATCGAAATGAATGCCGACTGCGCGCCCGATTGCTTACTCTGCTGTTGAATATATACCAAATCATAACCATATTCCGCCAACTTCGCCATAATGCCTTGATAGAAATCATAGGAATCATAGAAGCAGAAGTAATCTCTGAAGAAGTTGCCGTACGTCCATGCCCATGCGCCGCCGCCGTTTTGCGTAGCCCATTCGCCCCACTTTTGAAGTTGCGTCAATACCTTTGCGTTGGTATTAATGGAAGCCGTGTCGCTAAGCTCGCTATTCAACGAATTCGTCGTCTCATCGGTTACCGCTTTAGCATGGTTCATTTCGCTCATCGCTACAAACGGAGCAATCTTGTTGTTCACCGTAGGCCACGTGGTAGGAGCCTTCAACGTTTCTTGATATGCAAAGAACATATATTGCAAATCACGTGCATACGCGGAATTTTCAGTCATCCAAGCCTCAACTGCGTCCGCTACATCGTCCAAGAAAAGGATAATCGTCGCAGAAACGGAGCCGTATTGATTGATAATTGCCGTACAAGCGCTACACGTACACGTATTGTAGTTATCTTGGATACCGATCATAACGTTATTGTAGTTCGGATACGTTTCAGGTGAATATTTGCCCAACGCCGTTATGATTTTGCCTGCACAAATTTCCACCATCTTGCTATACGTTGCGTTTCCTCTTGCCGTGTAGCAAAGCTGTGCTTGAACACCCCAACCGCTATCCGTCCAATCCGAATTATTAGAATAAAATTCAGGATAGGTGCTGTAATAATCGCTCTTAGGCAGGTACAACAAGCTGTTATGTCCGCTATCTGCTACGCCGTTTTCGTTAAATACAACGGGAAGCATATACGCCCAATAAGAATCGTTTGCTTGCAATCTATCCGCGTAGATGTAATTGTTATCCGAAGTGTTTACCGTAAGACCGCTAGCCGAACGCATATCAATATCGGGGTTTTCGGTAATGCTTAATTCTTCAAATGCAATTAACTCTGCCGTATTTAAGGTGTAGCAATCTTTGTAATATACTTCAAAGCCGAACCATTCATTCAAAAGCTTATATACGCCATTAAGTACGCCTTTCGTTTCCCCACCGACAACGTAAATCGTGTTGTTTACCGTTTGAATGTGGAATCCGTTTGATTTAAGTTCAGGCACGCTCAAATTTGTCGAGCTCTTCAACGCCGTATCCCCAAGCGAGATATACGTTGCGTTTTCGTCATGTGCAAGTCCCGTATCGGAGATAACGGGAAGTTCAACACCCGTCGCTTCTTTAAAGAACGTTTGCAATTCGCTTGCCGCTTTATTTACGTAAACGTCTGCGTTTGCAGGCTTCACGATGGTAAACGGGCTGACATTGTTATTCAATACCCATACTTTACCCGACAAATCGCGGAGCGTAATACCGCCAAGCACTGTTTCGCCGTCTTCCGCCGCCATACCCGTCGGCAAATATTTAACGTATTGCGTCGTAGAAGGATTTGCAGGGTCCCCTTTATGACCGAGCTCGAAGATGCTCGATTCTTCCGTCATCAGGTTCACATAGCAATTGGTAAACGTACAAGCTGCATTGCCACCGTTCAAGCCCCAATATTGACTTTTATTACCGCCAAAGATGGAAGCTACCGCACCGGTAACGTTAAATTCAACGTTCGTAAACGTACAGCTTCTAAAACCGTCAAGCGCAAGCGCACCGTTTTCTACCGATGTCGCATTATTAAGATCGGTTAAATTAAAGGTTACGTCGGTAAAGTTGGTATTGACCGCAACACGGCCTAATACGTGCCCAATATAGCTGATAGAAAGCCCATTTGCCGTAAAGGTGACATCCTTAATGTTTGCGCCTGCACCAAGCTCGCCAAAGAGCCCGTGATACGTCCAAGCCGTAATCTCAACTCCATAGCCTCTACCGTCTAACGTACCGCGGAAGCCATAGTCCCCCGCCGTTGTCGAGTTCATACGCGTGGTATCTTGATAATGCTTGGTAAATTTGATATCGTTTGCCAATACGTAATGACCGTACGTTACGGTTGTTGCCGTGTTGGTCATAAACGTGCTTACCCATTCGCTCTCCGTCGAAATCTTAGCGGTAATCAGCGTAATAGGAACATTGATGGATACCAAATCCGCATATTTCGCCGCTTTGACAACAATCGTCTTGTCCTCGCCGTGATTTTGTTTATCAGCCTTTAACTCGTCGGAAATTACAAGTTCCTTTGCATTCGTACCTAAATCGTAAGTGCCATAGATGATGTTTGTGATTTCGTAATCTCTATAACTGCCCAAGTTAAGGGATACCGTTTCACTGTTGAGGGCAATATCTTGCGTGTTGCTGAGCGTTACTTCTTTTTCCGTTACGTTGACGATGGAAACACCGTCCAATTCCGTATACGTAGTCGTACCGTCCGTTGCAAGAGATGCAATCGACGTACCCGTAAACAGATGTACTACCGTATCCGTGAAGGCATTGCCGCTAAATGCGGAAACGCCGTCATTGCTATTAACTGCACCAGCAAATACGATAGGAGCAACTGCCCACTTCATTTCCATATTTCTAATTACGATATCTACGTTTGTAAAGGTACTGTTCGTAATAGACGGAGCCATGAGAGCCGTTGCGTATCTGGAATAAACCTTATTAAATACTATCGTAACGTTTGTAAAGTTTGCCCCTTGCACGTTTTGTCCAAGGAAGTGCGTACCCGTATCCGTTCTAATATTGTCACAGACGAGGGTAATATCTTTTACAGTTGCGCCCGTACCCATAAAGCGGAATACGCCGTCTTGGTCCGTTGTGCCCGTATCAATATCCGTTACCGCAAAGCTGAACGTAAACGTATAGCCTCTTCCGTCAATCGTTCCACGGAACCCAAGCTCAGGGCTTACCGTAGAAAGATTTCTATCATCAGTCCGCCCGTTACCCTCAATTATCGTCGTACTGTTGCCAATATCGTTACCGAGGACGTAGTACCCATACGTTACTCCGCTTGCCGTCGTAGGCATTAATCCCATAAATTCGTCGGCGGTCGTAATTATCTTCGTAACAATGGTTACGGGAACGGTAAGCTCAGTACCCATATTGCCTTTATCCAAGGTAACAATAATATCTTGTTCGCCGTGAAGCTGCGTATTGCTCTTGATTGAAGCAAGGTTCAAATTCGCAAGATCCGTACCCAAATCATTTTCACCAAGCTTGATGGACTGTACGGTATACGCACTGTACTCCTCAATGTCAATCGAATACGAATTTGCTTCTAAATAAAGTTCTTGTTTCGTCGTAAGGGTTTCCGTTTCAGGAATCGGTTCTTGCACCGTAATACCCTCAACTATTGTTGCGCCGCTTACTTCTAAGCCTTCCGCTGTGTACAC
>JAZQGK010000161.1:0-3826 GCA_045539975.1 Candidatus Scatosoma sp.
GTTGTTTTATATCGTAATTTCTTATTATGACGAGCAACACAAAAGAAGGCAAATTTGGATACCAACGAAATTAAAAACAAAGGGGAATAAAAGAAAAGCGCAATCAATGCTTGACGAGTATAAATATTACTATGACGTTGAAAAGCGTCAATTAGTCTATGAATCGGCAGTTCGAAAAGCAAATATGGGTAGAACTGAAATTCTGCAAGAGCCTAAGACGTTAACCGAAGAACCGCAATTATCTAACGGTGTGTTATTTGGTGATTATATTTATCAATGGAATGAAGATAACAAAAATTCTTTACAGGCAACGACCTATGATGGGTATAAAAGTCAAATTATAAGGTCGATACAACCGTACTTTAATGCTCGTGGGATTACTTTGCAGAGTATTACGGCAGATGATATTCGATTATATTATAAAATATTGACAAGAAAAGTAAGCGCATCAACAGTTCGGCGATATCATTCAAATATAAGGAAGTGTCTGCAAGAAGCTTTTGAAGACGATAAAATCCAATCAAATCCTGCTGATAAAGTTAAATTGCCGAAAGGGGATACATTTGTGGGGGATTATTACAATAAGGACGAGTTGATTAAGTTGTTGGAAGTGGTAAAAGGAACGAAGTTGGAATTTCCTGTATTTATTGCGGTTTATTATGGATTGCGCAGGAGTGAGATTGCGGGATTGAAATGGTCGGCTATTGATTTTACTTATAAAACATTGAGTATAGTACATACAGTTGTTTATTGTAATGTCGACGGAAAAGCTGCTGTTATTGCAAAAGATAGAACGAAAACGGTTAAAAGTATGCGGACTTTGCCCTTGATGCCAGTAGTAGAGGAAATGTTACTTCGTATGAAGGCGGAGCAGGAGCAAAATCGACAGTTTTTCAAAAAGAGTTATAAAGAGCAAGGCTATATTTACGTTCTTGCAGATGGAACGCCCGTAAATCCAGACTATATCACAAAAGCTTTCATTAAGTTTATCAAAAATAAAGGGTTAAGACATATCCGTTTTCACGACTTGCGACATAGTTGTGCGACGTTGATGCGTCATGAGGGCGTGAGGTTAGAAGATATACAAAAATGGCTGGGTCATAGTCAAATTTCTACCACGGAAAAAATTTATGCACATTTCTCTGATGAACAGCATAAAAATTCGGCAAGACTTATATCGAATTGCTTATCTCAAAAGTCGCGGGAATAAACTGAAAACTATTTCATCTTTATAAAAAAGTTTTCAGTTTCTTGTTGACAAAAGGAAAAAAAAACGTTATAATATTTTCAAGAGGTGATATTATGGAACTAATTGAAAGAAAAGAATATGTAGAATGGCTTGAAAATTATAAAGATAAAAAAATTATAAAAGTTCTTACTGGTTTGCGGCGTGTAGGGAAATCTACTATTTTCGATTTGTATATTGCCAAGCTTTTAGAAAGTGGCGTTCATAAAAATCAAATTGTAAAAATCAATTTTGAAGAATTAGAAAACGCGCATTTGAGAGAGAAACTTGCCTTATATAAGTATATTACGGATAAAATGGTAGAAGATAAAAAATTGTATGTTTTCCTTGATGAAGTTCAGCGTGTTGACGGTTTTGAGGAAGTAGTTGACAGTTTGTTTGTAAAAGACAACGTGGACGCGTACATTACGGGTTCAAACGCGAAGTTTTTATCTTCGGAAATTGCAACCTTGCTTACTGGGCGTTATGTTGAAATAAATGTTCTTCCGCTTTCGTTTAAAGAGTATTACGAACATTTTAAAAATAACGGAAAAGATAAACGTATGCTTTTTATGGACTATATTACCTATGGTGCGCTTCCTGGTATTTTTATGTTTGAAACTGGGAGCGTAGAGCAAAGGGAATATATGGAAAGCGTTTATAAAACGATACTTGAAAAGGACGTATTGAAACGTAATTCCGCTGCGAGCAAACAGCTCGTTGAAAATCTTTTGAGTTATCTTGTTTATAATATCGGTTGCTTGACTTCTACAAAGCGTATAACCGATACGCTAAATTCTAATGGAACGAAAGTTTCTTATAATACGGTGGATAGTTATTTTGAAACTTTACAGGATTGTTTCTTTGTATATAAAGCGGATAGATATGACGTTGTCGGAAAAGAATATTTGAAGCTTATCAATAAGTATTACGTAACTGATTTTGGTTTTAAGTATTATATTTTGAATAACAAAACGGTAGAGCTTTCCCAAATTCTTGAAAATCTTATTTTCTTGGAGTTAAAGCGCCGTAGGTATAAAGTTGCTACGGGTAAAGTCGCGGAAAAAGAAGTGGATTTTATTATCAAGGATAATCAAGATGCTATTAAATATGTGCAAGTTGCTGTAACGGTTATGGATGAAGCAAAATTGCAACAAGAGTTACGCCCGTTTAATGAAATTAACGATCACTATCCAAAGTATATTATCACGCTTGATGATTTCTTTGTGAAAGATCATGACGGTATAACGACTATCAATGCGATGGATTTCTTATTGGGTGAAGAAATCTAAAAAGATAGATAATGAATTTTTGTTTTTGATGAAATATTAGAGAAAATAGAGTAATTCAAAAAACAGAGGAGACAAAAATATTTTGATAATGCGAAATCAAAAACGGCGTAATTAGGTTGTCTAAATTCCTAAAAACGCCGTTTGACTTTTGTAAAAACTAACCTTAATAAATTACAACGTTTTACACTCCCACGACAGGACTTGAACCTAAAAACCGCAAAAATAATATTAAATATCATAAAATAACATTAAAAAACACTTGACAATTAAAGCTTTTACGTATATGATATAGGTAAGGAGGTTGAAATGGAGTATAACGAATTAATTTTAGATATGCTTAATCGCATTGTAAAACTTGAAAAAGAAGTAGAACTTTTGAAAAAGGAAAAAACTCCAAGCGAAGTTATTTTAAAAAAAACTTTGATTGAAGAACGTCCCGTAGAGCGAGATAAAACAAGGTATATGTTTAATGGAAATGTGTGCCTTAAAAACAAACTTGTTTTAGCGGTGGTTAAGGATTACGTTTCAAAAAATCAAGCCATAACTTGCAATGAGTTAAAAACGGTTTTTGATAAGTCGTTACAAGGTTCAATCGGTGTTGTGGAATACGAACATATAGCAAAACAACGTAAAGATTATCAAGTTAGGTTTTTTGCAAAAGAAGATGAGATTTTGCAATTGATTGATGGGAATATGTTTGTTTGCTCGCAGTGGGGAGTTTTGAATATCTCTAATTTTATCAAAAGAGTAGAGCAATTAGGATATAAAATTGAACAAATTTCAAGAGAATAAAAAATTAAGGAGAATGCAGTGTGGTGGACAATCCCTTTGGTTGTGATAGTGTTTTTTATATTCATAGGGTTACCATTAATCCTTGAATATCGCGCAGAAATTAAAGACAACTCTATTAAGGAAAATTGTAATAAGAAAATTATTTTTATAAGACAAGGAGAAAAAATTATGAAAACTGGTGAACCTATTTATGCAAGAACGCATGCGGGATTTTTGAATCAGGCTTTTGCTACAAATTATAAAGCTTGGATGAAATGCGTATGGAAGTATGATGAAAATTGGATTGTTTGGATGGTAAGATTTGATAAAGAGGATGGCGGATGGACGAATACTTTTATTTCGGATTCACGTATTAAAGAAGAAAATTTAAAACATGTAAGGGTTTGGAATGGCAAGCCAATCAAAGATGTTGATAAAAAAAAGATTGTTATTCAAATAGAATATCTTGGTTATACTCGTAAATATACGTGCATGGGTAGATATATTTATGATGAAAAAAATAGTGACCCTTATACAG
>JAZQGK010000162.1:0-13559 GCA_045539975.1 Candidatus Scatosoma sp.
TCAAATTACATAAGCATAAAGGAAGTATATTTTTTTATGCGGAAAAACGTTATGGGTCTGATGAGTGGTTCGAAATATATTTAGACGGAATTCTTTATACAAGCATGAGCGGAGGAAGAATGCTGCAAATACGTTTAAATCCAGGGATACATTCGATTTATGTTCGGCATCACGATTGTTCTTGGATAACAACTAGCCCTGTACATCAAATCAGTGATCAGGAATTTCCGAAATTTTATATTTGTCAGTGCAAGAGCCCCATAATGAAAGAGGTGGCTATAGAGGAATATGAGAAAAAAGCTGGGAAGATTGAAGCCTAAAGAAAAAATACCGAGCAAGGAGAAATCCAATGCTCGGTATTTTTATATATAAAACATATTCTCTTTATATTAATTGTCTATTCGTTATCCGCCAAAAGGTGTTTCATCTCGTACATGCCAGCACCTTTTTGGGAAAGATATTTCGCAGCACGGATTGCTCCGACGGCAAAAACTCGCTTGCTTCTTGCGCTGTGGGAGATAGTGATAATCTCGTCTTCACCCGCAAAAATAACTTCGTGCTCGCCCACGATTGTGCCGCCGCGAACCGCATGAATCCCAATTTCGCTCTTTTCTCTTGCGCCGACGATTCCGTCTCGTCCGTTTACGTAGTGTTTCTGCCCAGCAAAAGCTTCATTGACGGTATCTGCCAACATCAAAGCCGTTCCGCTGGGTGCGTCTTTCTTTAAGTTATGGTGTTTTTCAACGATTTCCACGTCAAAACTATCTCCCAAAACTTCTGCCGCCGCCTTGCAAAGCGCTTGCATAAGGTTGACGCCCAACGACAAGTTTGCAGTTTTGAAGATAGCAGCGCTATGCGAATATTCCTCGACCATCGCCAAATCATCCTTGGTGAACCCCGTCGCGGCAAGTACGACGCCAAGTTTATGCGTTTTTGCGTATTCAAGCCGTTCTTTCAAACCGATAGGGGAAGAGAAATCGATGATGACGTCCGCTTCTTCCTGGACATCCTCGAAAGAGGTGTAAACAGGGATTCCAATTTCTCTGGGATACAAATCGACGCCGCAAACCACCTTTGCCTCGGGATCGTTTTCGAGTAAGGAAAGTACCGTACCGCCCATTTTTCCGCATGCGCCGCAGAGAATAATTCTTACACTCATGCTTTTACCTCCAAGCCAAAGTTTCGCATGGCAGCCGCCAATTTTTCTCTGTTTTGCGGTTCGATTTCGGTTAAAGGCGCTCTGGGTGTGCCAGCGTTAAAGCCCAAAAGATTCATTGCCTCTTTTACGGGAATGGGGTTCACTTCTACGAAACAAGCGTTAGCAAGGGGCAAAAGTTCGTCGTTCAAAGCGATTGCTTTTTTCAAATCGCCTGCTTCGAGTAACGAGCAAAGCTCTTTTACTTTTGTGGGTACGATATTCGACAGCACAGAAATAACGCCCACGCCGCCTGCCGCGAGAATGGGCAGGTTCAAAGCGTCTTCGCCCGAATAAACGTCGCATTTTTCACGTACAAGACGCAGAGTTTCCATGGTTTTGCTCATATTACCGCCAGCGTCTTTGATGCCTGCGATGTTGGGGATTTCTGCGATTTTCGCCATGGTAGCAGGTTGAATTTCAACCCCAGTACGCCCGGGTACGTTGTAAGCGATAACGGGAATGGAAACGGACTCGCAAATCGCCTTATAATAAGCGACCAAACCGTTTTGCGTACACTTGTTATAATAAGGAGTTACGGCAAGCAAGCCGTCCGCGCCGTAGCTTTCGGCTTTTTGCGCCGTCATAATCGCGTCGGCGGTATTGTTACTGCCGCAACCAAAGATAACTTTGGCGCGCTTGGCAACTTTTTTAACGGCGTACTCCATTAAAACGTGTTCTTCCTGGAAAGACATGGTGGAGGGCTCGCCTGTCGTGCCGAGGAATACGATAGCGTCCGTTCCGCCGGCGATTTGATATTCGATAAGCTCTCCAAGTACTTCGTAGTTTACGCCCGATTCATGGAACGGGGTAATGAGCGCCGTAGCACTGCCTTTAAAAAATCCTTTCATATTTGTATTGTATTCTCCCTATAAGTTTGCTTGTGCTAAAAATGAAAAATTAATCGAAATAGCCCTTTGCCGCTAACAGTTCGGCAAGAAGTACGGCGCCGCCTGCCGCGCCGCGCAAAGTATTGTGCGAAAGCCCAACGAATTTATAATCGAAAAGCGTGTCCTCACGCAACCTGCCGACGGTGACGCTCATGCCGTTGCCTGCCATACGGTCAAGTTTGGCTTGCGGACGATTGTCCTCTTCAAAATACTGTAAGAATTGAGCCGGAGCAGAGGGGAGGCACAAATCCTGCGGTTCACCGCGGAAGTTTTGCCATGCGTTTAAGATTTCCTCTTTCGTGGGTTTATGTTCAAATTTTACAAACACAGCCGCAGTGTGTCCGTCGGATACGGGAACGCGCAAGCACTGCGCCGTGATGAGGGGTGCGCTTGCCGAAACAATTTCACCGTTCTCAATTTTACCCCAAATTTTAAGCGGTTCTTGTTCGCTCTTTTCTTCTTCGCCGCCGATATACGGAATGACGTTATCAAGGATTTCGGGCATGGTCGTAAAGGTTTTGCCTGCGCCCGAGATGGCTTGATAGGTACAAACCGCCGCTTCTTTAATCCCAAACGCCTGCAAGGGATGCAAAAGGGGAACGTAAGATTGTAACGAGCAGTTGGATTTTACCGCGATGAAACCGCGTTTTGTGCCCAACCGAGCTTTTTGAGAGGGGATAATTTCCAGGTGATTTGGATTGATTTCCGGGATTACCATAGGTACGTCCGCGGTAAAACGGTGCGCCGAGTTATTTGAAACAACGGGGATTTCCTTTTTTGCATACGCTTCTTCAAGCGCGCGGATTTTTGCTTTGTCCATATTGACGGCGCAGAACACGAAATCGACTTTCTTTGCGATTTCGTCCATGTCCGCTTCCGCATCCAAGACAATCATATCCCGATACTTCGCAGGCATTTCGCAATCAAACGCCCATTTATTGCCAACGGCGTCCTCATAACGTTTCCCTGCAGATCGCGCACTGGCAGCCAAAACACTCACGTGGAACCAAGGGTGATTTTCAAGGAGCAACATAAAACGTTGCCCAACCATACCCGTAGCGCCGATAACACCGACGTTAAAATTTTTCATAAGAAACAATCTCCTTTTATGTTAAAAAATGTAAAAACAAAAGAAAAGACGGGCTTGACCCGTCGTAAAAAGCGTTCGTAAACCGATACTCCAAGAATATCGAAAATACTAAATAGCTCTTCACGTGCGGTGACAGTCACACGGATATTATTCCGTATGCCCAGCGTAAGGGGACTAATATTACGCTTCGGCGGAGATACCCTTTTCCGTCCCGCCAAGCCATTCCGTCCAAGAATTTCCATAAGGCGAGAGGTACTCATGTTCGTCCGCTCCTCTATTTAACGAAGTCATTGTATCACATTCGCGTGCAAAAGTCAAAGAAAAATAAACTGTTTTTACAATCTCTTGCGCGCTTTTGAAAAAAATATACCAAATAATTTAAAATTTTCTTAAAAATTCCTTGAAATAATCACAAATTTGTAGTAGAATAGTATAAGCGCTATTATGCGCTCCCGAAAAAATCCATATTTTATAGCCAAAGGGCAGATTGATAAAAAATTCCGTTTGGCAATCGGAAAAAACGGGTATATAAAACCGATTACGATTTTGGAGCTTGGAAAGAATGGCACAGCAAAAGAAGGGGTTCATTGCTCGACTTCTCGAAGGGAAGGAAAAAAGTGAAGAATACGCAAGAAGTACGCTGCCTACAAACCGTTGGCAGTTGTTTTGGGATATATTCAAGGGTAATTTCAGCAAGATTGTAAAAGTCAATCTTTTGATCGCGCTCTTTTTTATCCCTTTATTGATAGTTTTGATTATCAACGGTTTGATGCAGGATTACTACGGGTCTATTTATCCCTTTGGGGCAAACCTTGGCGTTGGTTATCCTGCGTTTACGACGTTGAAAGGGCAGGCGGAAATGATAGTGCTCCGTTCGCACCTTACCTTGATGTTGGGGATATCTTTATCGTCCATTCTTGCGGCAATCGGGCTTGCCGGCGGTATGTACGTTATACGTAACATGGTTTGGACGGAAGGTATTTTCGTGTCCAACGACTTTTGGCACGGCGTAAAGCTCAATTACAAAAACGCATTGCAGACGGCAATTTTCTTCTGTGTAGTGCTGTTCCTTTGTCAATTTATGATTGATTTGTCTAACCTGAACCTCGCGTTAGGCAATCTTGGGAAATGGGAAGAGATTTGGTTAAAAGTTTCCCAAGCTACAAGCTACGTATTTTTGATTTTTGGATTGATTGTGTCCCTTTGGATGATTGCGCTTGGCGTTAACTATAAACTTACGTTTGGCAAAATGCTTCGCAACGCTTTCTTAGTTGGCTTGGGTACGTTGCCGCAGACGGTATTCTTTGGAATCCTTGCACTGTTGCCTTTTGCCTTGTTTATGATAGGCGGCTCGTTTATCACGGTAATGGCGTCCGTTATTTTGCTTTTGTTTGGGTTCGCGTACGCGCTTTTGGTATGGTTGGACTTTGCGCAGTGGGTATTCGATAAGTTCATCAACCCGAAGATTGAGGGTGCAAAGGTGGGCAGAGGTATTTACAATAAAGACGGCACGTCTTCGCTTACAGGCGACGATAGCGCCGCGTCTTTGGAATATCAGCGCATTTTGCTTTCGCACGGTAGGTCTCGTTTGGTAGCACGCCCCATAAAACCCATCGACGACTCCTTACAGGTCTACGAATTGCCGCAATCTTTCACTCGTGAAGACTTGCAAAGACTTCGCGAAAGTAAACAGAACATAGCAGAGGACTCCGAAGCGTACGCAGAAGAGCACAAGAACGATCTTCGTTATGTAGAATACAACCGTCAGTTTGACGAACGTGAAAAAGCGTTGCAAGAAGAAGACGGTAAGAAAAAGAAGAAAAAATTAAAACCGCCCAAGATGTTGGGTCAGTAATCGAGGCGGTTTATCCTAACGAGGTAATCCCATGAAAGAAAAAGCGGCTTATGAAAATCTTGCCGTTTGGTTTGAATATCTCAACGACGACTGCGGCTATGAAAATTGGTCGCAGTATTTAATTGATAAGCTCCGCGCGTATCCGCTGCAAACAGGCTTGGATGCAGGGTGTGGCGGCGGCTGGTTTACGCGCGCTTTTCGCCGCGCGGGGTACGACGTTTCGGGAATGGATATTTCCCCCGAAATGCTTGATTACGCGCAAAAGAAAGCCCTGGAAGAGGGGGTGCGCGGTGAATATCTTCTCGGCGATATTACCCGATTCCGTTCGCCGAAGAAATACGATTTCGTAACGGCGATTAACGATTGCATCAATTACGTACCCAAAACCAAATTAGATTCCGCGTTAAAAACCGTGCATACTCTTTTGAAAAAAGACGGCGTATTTTTATTCGACGTCAGCTCCGTGCGCAAATTTCGTGAAAAAATTGCAAATACTGTGAGCGTAGACGACCGCGACGAAGTGACGTACATGAGTTTTAACCGCGAGGAAACAGACGGCGTAACGATGGAAGTGACGCTGTTTGTGAAAGACGCAGACGGAAGATATAAGCGCTTGGAAGAAACGCATCGCCAATACGCCTATACGGAAACGGAAATTAGCCAAGCGTTGGAACGCAATGGGTTCACGGTACTGGAAATAGAGGGGCATTTGGGCGAAGACAAGGCGCTTAGCGACAGACTTTGTTTCATGGCGCAAAAAAGGAGTAAGGCATGAAAAACGTATTACGCACACTCGTTTTTGGCGAGCAGGTTTCCCTGACTCTTATCAACACGACGGATATCGTGCGCAAGGGGATACAATTACATAAATTGTCAGCCTCGTCAGCGTACGTGTTTGGCAAAGCGTTGTCGGCGATGACGTTTATGAGTGCGTGTTTAAAGGAAAATACGGGCGAAATATCCCTTTCTTTGAAAACGGATGGGGAGTGTGAAGAAATCGCCGTTTCGGGTAATCGAGCGCTTCGTATTCGCGGATATATTCATAACACGGAAATGGGCGGTGAAATCCATGACGCTGAAAAACGTGCGTTGGGGCGCGGCGCTTTAACGATTATTCGTGACGACGGGTACAGTCGTCCGTTTGTCGGAGCGTGTGCATTGCCGGAACAAGGCGGTATAGACGAAGCTTTTGAGGAATATTATCGCATCAGCGAACAGCTTCCCACCTACGTAAAAACGTTGGTAAAAATAGGCGCAAACGGTTGCGAATTTGCAGGCGTAGCCGTTTTACAGCCGTTGCCGTTTGCCGACGCGGAAACGTTGGAAAAAGTTCGTTCCTACGATTTGCAAGATTTGGTAAACGCGTTGGAAATAACGGACGCAGAAACGCTTGCCCGCTCCCGTTTCGACGTCAGCGAAGCGGTTTGGGAAGCACGCAAGGCAGAATATAAATGCAACTGTTCCAGGCGGTATTTGACCCGAGTTTTGGTTTCGCTTGGCGAGGAGCAGCTTCGCGCCATCATCAAGGAGGACGGCGCGGCGCGTATTCATTGTCACTATTGCAATACCGATTATGAATTTACCGACGCGGACGCAGACGAGCTGTTTCCGCATTAAAAAATAACGTCAAGCCGTAGGGTACGGTTTGAATATCATTTGGAGTACTATGAAACAAGCAGAAGCGAAGAGAATCGATTTTAGCCGCAAACGCATTGCGCGTCTTGCGGATAAATACTATAACGAGGGGAATTATTTATCCGCTCTTCGTTTGGCGTACAAAGAATTACACACGTACGGCGGCGATCCCGACGTATACGCACGGCTTTCGGATATCTATGAGGGCATGGGTTTGCAGGGCACGGCGATTAACTGGTGGTTTCGTTTTCTTGACGTCGCTGAGGAGAGCGACCTTCCCGATATCTACGAGGGACTTGCCGTCAACTTTTTAGGAATCGGCAACGAAAGTGCTTCGGCGTACTATTATAATAAACTTATCGACGTGGACGATACCATTTCCAACGAAACCAAATTGGATATAGCCGAGGCTTTTTCGACGAGCAAAAAAGACAAATTCCGTTTTGTATACCCGCCTCGTCTTGCCGATTACTCCAAGGAAATCAGCCTTGGTTCAAAGGCGCTAAAAGCCGGGGATTGCTCTCGCGCCGTCACCGAATTTTCCAAGGTGGCAAAGGGCTCGAAAGAATATGCAGCGGCAAAGGAAATGCAAGCGGTTGCCCATCTTCTTTCCGGGGAGACCAAGCAAGCGGAAAACGCCTGCTTAGAGCTGTTGGAAACGATGCCCGATTCCATCCGCGCACAAGCGACGCTTGCTGCTGTTTACTTGGAACAAGGAAGGGGGGACGAAAGTCTTTTGATTGCGAAAAATCTTGCCGCGATGGAGATATCCGACGTGGACGATTTGTACAAAGTGGCAACCGTCTGCTGTGAAAACGGGTTGCATGACGAAGCGTATCAAAAGTTTGTCGTTTTGGATAAAAAGATGCCCTATGATGGGAGAATGCTGTATTTTAAAGGGGTAGCCGCATGCAAAAGCGGTCGTTTTAAAGAGGCGGAAAAGACCTTTGACACCCTTTGCACCGTCTATCCTGACGCCGAAGTGGCAAAATACTATTTAAAAGTTTTGCGCGCGTATAATGAGAGCGTCGAAAACGTCCAAAACGGGGACGGGGAAACCCTCGAATTGCCGCAGTTTATTTATTTTTATCATTTACCGCAAGAGGAACGAGAGAGCCGTTGTGCCTCGCTGTTAAAAATAGGTTCTTATCCCAAAGACGAGGCGCAAATTTTCGGGTTGCTTGCTTTGCACGATGGGTATTTCCATTGGTGTTTTGACGAGATGGACGGCGGCGACCACGATTTACAGTATTTGTCGATTGTCACGGCAGCGCACGTCCGTGCGGACGAGTTTTTGCAGGAAGTACTGCTCGATTTCGAAGTGGCAGACGTGTTAAAAGTGGAAACGCTGCGTAGGTTGATTGAGCGAAACGAGGATATCGAAGTGGGTTTGGTGCTTTGCAATATTTATCGCAAAGTCCCTGCCTATAAAATTCATATCGGCAGAAAGCGTCGCAAAAAATTCATCGAAAGTTATGCAAAACTCGCCTCGAAATTCGTGGTGATTCGAGATGTGTATGCGGAAAAAATAGCCACCGCCGCAGAATATTTATACCGCGCTTTACAATCGGCGGAAGCTTTGGATTTGATTGATAATACGGACGATTGCGCTTGCGCAATTTTCATGCTTTCCGGTATAAAAGAATTGGGCAACGATATGCAAAGGATAGCCTCGGCATTCGACGCCAACGCCGCAAAAGTTCAGGTGCTTGTTTCGTATGCGTTGGCAAAACAACACGGTATTATTAAATAAAAAGGGAGAATTTCAGTACATGAAACTCATTGATTTTGACGGACTTTTCGATGAAAAGCTCACGCAATACATGACGGAAAATAAGGATAAGCATACTGAAAAACAATGGGAAACGCTTATCCCGAAGCTGTATAAAAAATTCGGAGATACGCATATCCCCAAGCTTGGTTGTACGCCGAAAGAATATTATGCGCGTATGACGGATGCAGACCTTGCGCAAACGCTTTCGGGGCACCTTCGCGAAGACATGCCCGTGCCCGAATTTTTATGCGCGGAAATCGAGAGTAGGGAGAATGCGGACATTTTATTGCCCTTGCTGAAAAGCGAGGATACCGCAACCGTTTCCTACGCCGTGAATATGCTTGGTGATAATCCCAAAGCCTTTGACGAATATTTTCGTATTTTATTAGAAAATGGGTTGGACGAGGAAGTCCGCAGTGATTTAACGGATATTTTGCGCTTACATGCCGACGAATTGCGCGATAGGGCGATTGCCGCTTACAAATCGGGCTTGGCACAAGGGTATATGCTGGAAATTCTTTCTCGCTCGACCGAGAGAACGGACGAGGTATACGAATTACTGTTGTCGGCGTTCCGTCAGGCGGAAGACACGTCCTTGACGTCTGGGTATCTCGCGGCGTACGGAGACGAGCGCGCTCTGCCGGTTTTATTGCGAAAAATTGAAGATAGGTCGATTGGGTTTGTGGAATTTCAGGAATTGAAATACGCCATCGAGGCGCTTGGCGGCGAATATAACGAGCCTCGTGATTTTTCCGCCGACAAAGATTATATAGCCATCGAAGCCGCAGGGATAAAGGCGGCGGAAGAACCGAGAAGCTAACGAGAAACAAACAAGGAAAAATAATTAAAAATCATAAAGACAAATATCCCCGCATATAGTAAATCGTAAGATTTTCTCGCGGGGATTTTTCATGCAATTAAAAAATCCAACGAAATTCTCCGCGCCATAATAAGGAGGTCGTTGATGGAAAATTACAGTGTATACGAAGATATTGCAACACGTACGGGCGGAGATATTTATATCGGCGTAGTCGGGCCCGTGCGGACGGGGAAATCCACGTTCATTAAACGTTTTATGGAAACGCTGGTTATCCCCATCGCGGAAGAATCCCAGCGCCGCGTGATGATAGACGAGTTGCCGCAATCGGCAGCAGGCAAAACCGTAATGACGACGGAACCCAAATTCGTCCCGGCAAAAGCCGTCAAAATTCCGTTCGGTTCAAAAGCCGAGGCGGCGGTTCGTTTGGTCGATTGCGTGGGGTTTGCGGTAGAGGGCGCAAACGGATTCGAGGAAGACGGTACGCCGCGCCTGGTGAAAACGCCTTGGCAGGACTCGCCGATGCCCTTTGAACACGCAGCGGAGCTCGGCACGGAAAAAGTTATCAAAGAACATTCCACGCTCGGTATCCTCGTGACAACGGACGGGAGCATTGCGGACATTCCCCGTTCAGCGTATTTGGCGGCGGAAGAACGTGCCGTTCGAGAGTTAAAAGAGCTTGGAAAACCGTTTGTGATTTTATTAAATTGCACGACGCCGAGTGCGCAGGAAAGCCTTCGCGTAGCCTTGGAAGAAAAATACGCTTCGCCCGTTCTTGCGGTCAACGTAGAGACGATGACGGAGACGGAAATTATGCAAATTTTGCAAAAGGTTCTTTTCGAATTCCCCGTTACGCGGATAGACGTACATATGCCCAAGTGGCTGCAGACGTTCCCTGCGCATTCCACGGCTGTGGACGGCATGCTTAGTTGCGTAAAAGATGCCGCGACGCGGATAGAAAAAATGCGTGATTGCGAGGTGTTGGAACAGCTTTTCGATGCCGACAGCGAGTATTGCAATCCCGAGGATATCCGTTTAGATCCTGGCACGGGCAGGGTGGAAATCACCATTGAAGCAAAGCCGAGCTTGTATTATCGTTTGATTGGGGAAACCTGCGGAGAGGAAATCGCGGACGACTTGGCTCTTATGCGGTATTTACAGACGGTTTCCGGGGTTAAACGAGAATATGATAAAGTGAAAGACGCCTTAAAAGAAGCGGAAGAAAACGGTTACGGTATCGTATATCCGACGGAATTGGATTACGAATTAGACGCACCGAAACTTGTGAAAAAAGGCGCGGGCTACGGCGTGGAATTTAAAGCGCGCGCAACGGGGTATCATATTGTAAAAGTGGACGTAACGGGTAAAGTCAGCCCGATTATCGGGACAAAACAGCAGGGTGAAGAGTTCGTCGCAAGCACGTTAAAAACGTATGAAGAGGGGCACGAAGAAGTATGGGAAACAAATATTTTCGGCAGGTCATTGCGCTCTCTTGTTGGGGATGAATTAGCAGCAAAATCGGGTGCGATGCCGTTGGAACTTCGTAAAAAGATGCGTCGCACGGTAACGCGCGTCGTTAACGAAGGGAAAAACAATGTTATTTGCATCCTTTTTTGAGGGCTGATAGGGAATAAAGAGCAACAAAAAAGGGCATACTTTTTACATAATTCCGAGTCGGAGGGTTTTGTATGAGTAAACCGCTAAAAAGAAAAAAAGAAAAAGTGCCGAAGATTAGCGAAGAGGAGTATGCCGCATATATCGCATTATTAAAAAGTGAACAGTTACCGCCAAGCAGCGAGGAAAATGCGAATAAGCATTTCAATTTTTCCGAAGCGTCCAAGAGTGGAAAATAAAGGAACGGGAGGTATCGCCTCCCGTTTTTGCATGATAAAAAACTTTTTTTCAAATTTTATAATTTTTTTTAAAAATGAGCAAAAAACAGTTGACAAACGGGTTATATTTTAGTATTATTAATAAGCTGTTTTGGCTGATGAGGGCAATAACCGTCGGCTGAGGCAATTATATCGCGGGGTGGAGCAGCTAGGTAGCTCGCCGGGCTCATAACCCGGAGGTCGCAAGTTCGAATCCTGCCCCCGCAACCAGATGGCGGCGTAGCTTAGTTGGTTAGAGCGTCCGGTTCATACCCGGAAGGTCATAAGTTCGAATCTCATCGCCGCTACCAAAGACATAACACGAAGTATTTCGTTTTATATATAGCGCGAAAGCGCACATGCGGCCCGTTGGTCAAGCGGTTAAGACACCACCCTTTCACGGTGGTAACATGGGTTCGAGTCCCGTACGGGTCACCAGCAAAATCCTAAAGCGAACACAGTTTGGTTTAGGATTTTTGCTTTTTGGTGCCCCGTACGGGAATGGTGAAGAAGGCATCGGTTCGCGCGAGGGGTTTTGCTTTGCAAAACGACGATGCTCTCCGGAAAATACTTGTATTTTCTTTGGTGCTTGTACCAAGGGTTCCCTTTTAAGGGTGTCGGAGTTTCCCGCGAAAAGGTTCGATTTAGGTTGGTTAAGGGTCACCAAAAAACGGCATTTATGCAAAAAAATCATTGCATAAATGCCGTTTTTCTTGTATAAATGTATAAAATTTTACTCAAATTCCCGTTTTATTCTGCGTTTTGGGGCAGAAATTGGGGCAATATATGGGGAATTAATACTGGAATTTAGCGCCTTCGTTCAACAGATATTCATCAGACAAATCAGTATACGCATTCCCAAGCGCGCCAAGCGAATGTCCAACGAACTCGTCTCTTGCAGCGTCTGCGATTCCACATTCTTTACAACGGCTGTAAAAGGTTGTTCTCATATCGTAAACAATATGGTTAGGAAGAATCGCTTTGAACTTTTCACGGATAAACGAGAGTTGCGGATGCGAGAGTGCCAGTACGAAGGGGGACGTGGCGTATTTTAGCGTACAGAAATTTGCGAAAATCCTTAAAGATGAAGGCTTTCTTTCAACGATACGTCGATTTCTGCCTATAAAATACGGCGCAATTCTGCAATCTTGCTTGGTTCCGTACTGGCGGTACGCGCCCGCGCAAGATATTTGACTCGCTTGCATTTTATAACGGCAGACTGCTATCGTTAATCGACAACCGTTAAAAGAAAACCTTACGAAAAAAGAAAACGGTGGTATTTCGCAAGCGGATCAGCGCGAAAACCACCGTTTTTTTCGGTCTTTAAGTCGGTAAATCGGTCGAAAAAAGCGACGACACCAAAACCTAAGCGCCGCAGGCGCGCTCGCAAAAGTCAAGGTGTCGTGCTATGCTCGTAAGATAAATCAAAAACAAAAGAGCCAATATTTACTAGAAATAAACAATAAAAAATCAGGAATTATTTTTGCGGAAGACGAGAGGTGTTACGCCCACTTCTTTTTTAAAGGTGGAAATCATATAGGATAAGGAATCGTATCCCGCCAAAGAAGAGATTTGCAAAATAGAATATCGCGTATACATCAAAAGTGATTTGATATAATCAATTCTCTTAACCGTAGCATAGCGGACAATGGTCATTCCCGTTAATTCTCTAAAGTTTTTAATAAGCGTGGTGGGGGATAACGGATAAAGCTGATAAATTTCGGAAACGTCCTTTTGGATATATTCGTAACTGTCTAATTTTGCTTTTAATTCAATGGCATAATTTTGGCTGTCGCCCATTTTATAACTCATAGGCAAAAACTGCGTACTTCCACTTAAAATAAGTAGTACATTAAATATTAATAATTTGATATTTCGATGTTCAATATTGTCGCGGCTTAAGCTGACGAGTATGACGCTGTTGGCAAGCTGATGGAGATAAGAAAAAGAAATATCGTCTAATTTTACAGAAATAAAATCATCTCCATTGATAAGAGCCTGTTTAAAAGAAGGGCAGATATCGTCCACCAAGTTTAATAAATATTCCGTCTTAAGCTGAATGTTGAAATGACTCGGATCGATGGAGTTGTCCGAGGAGTAAAAAATTTGATGATATTGATGGGGCTTTATCAAAATTAGAGAATTGGTAGGAAGTGTAGCTGCTTTTCCATTATATACCTGCACAATATTATCTGCGGTCGTAATGAAAATTTCATAATAGTCGTCATGACAATGATACGTGGTTTGTCCGCTTGTCCACCAGTGAAAATCCCAAGGCATGCTAGGGTTGACGAAATCTGTTTTAGAAGAGTAAGTAATTTTTTTCATAAGAAGATTATAATACATTTGTAAGAAAATGTCAATAATTAATGAAATAAAATATAGTTTTTTTTAAAAAATATCAAAATATTTGAAATAAAAATATTGTTTTT
>JAZQGK010000163.1:0-1938 GCA_045539975.1 Candidatus Scatosoma sp.
GATAGGATTTATATCCGTTGTAATTTCAAGAGTATCATAAAAATCAAACAAGCAATCAATACTCTTCTTTATTCGAGTATCAGCACATACTTTTCCGCTACAATATTGAATAGGTAAAATTGTTACTAAATCATTTTGCGGATTGGAATATTCAAACTTTCCAATCCCCAACCAATCTATATTTCTTATAATCTCATTTGCTTGCTGATAACAGCTTTTAGATAATTCATATATCAATTTCCCGTCATAAGCAAGGGCAAACCCCTTTGCATTATTCGCATAATGAGCCCACATTACTTCACTATTAACACATTCCGAAAAGCAAGCAATCGCGTATATATCTCTTGCTTGTTTAAAACCATTAGCAAGAGTGCAGGCTATATTTTCTATTATAGTGGTTTTACTATTTGTATTAAATAGATATTGATATTTTTCAAAACGCTCGTTGGTTAGATTGTCTTTAATATATTTTTTGACACTCCTTTCATCGAAACATACAACTGAATCATAAGGGTCATTAAAATGCGAAGGAATAGTTGCCCATATTTCATCATTAAATAAAGCATTTACAGAATGTTCTTTAATTGAATAATATTTATATAATATAGGAAAATTAAGATAATCAATAACAAGTTCTGTTTTATTTCCGACCTGTCTTTTTTTTACATATTTAGAATTCATAAAAACCTTTCAATCATTGTTTTATATCATGTTCACGAAGTGCTTTTAACATTTGGCTTGCAACCGCTTTTATTACGGGGACTGCAACAGAATTCCCGCATTGTTTCTTTATTTTTCCATAAGGTAAAACTATTTTAAACGAATCGGGGAAACCCTGTATTCGCAACATTTCTCTTTCGGTTGGACGGCGTTCGTCATTTATCAAAATATAGTTAGCCGAAGCTCCAGCTCTCAAAGCCGAAGAATAAGGGTGGGGAGTTACGGAACCTGCCATATTTTCGTGCGAAATATAAGGTTTTGGATATTCTTTATCACGAAGCCGTTCTAATCTTGATTGTTTTATGTTTTCTCTAACATAATATCGTGAATCAACATTTTCTTCAAGAATATCTGACAAACTTTGTCTTTCGCTTTCAATCACAGGTTCAGGAAATTCAAATGGTATATCGTTCAAAAATCCAACAATAATAATGCGCTCTCTTTTTTGGGGAACGCCATAGTCAAGAGCATTAAGAACTTTCGCATGAACGTGATAGCCTAATGCCTCCAAATGCTCGCGGATAACTTTAAAAGTAGTTCCATTGTCGTGTGCTACCAAGTTTCTTACGTTTTCAAGCATAAAGGCAGGCGGACGTTTTTCTTTGAGGATACGTTCAATATCGAAAAATAAAGTTCCGCATGTTTCGTTTGCAAAACCTTCCTTTTTACCAATAATAGAAAAAGATTGACAAGGAAATCCACCTAACAATATATCAAAATCGGGTATATCTTTTGCATTTATTTTCGTTATATCTCCCGATGGATGTTCGCCGAAGTTTGCTTCATAGGTTTTACAAGCGTCTTCATCAAATTCGGATGAAAATACACACTTTCCACCTACACTTTCAAAACCAAGGCGAATACCGCCTATACCAGCAAACAAATCTATAAACCGAAATTCCTTCCACTTGTTGGAATTTTCCGTTTCAATAGCAGGTTGTACGATAGGTAAGGTAAGCACTCCTTCATTTTTTGTATCGTCTAATACAAATAAGTTTTCAACAGTTGTATTCAAAATATTGGCAAGTTTTAATGCAATATCAACCGACGGAATTGCGGTTGATTTTTCTATTGATGAAAGCGCACGACGACTAATCCCAATACGGGTTGATAATTCCGTTTGGGTTAAGCCTACTCTTTTTCTTTGTAATTCAACATTAGCTATCATATTTTTATTCCTTTATCAACTATGAGAAGAAAACTTCACATTTAGTATAT
>JAZQGK010000164.1:0-11569 GCA_045539975.1 Candidatus Scatosoma sp.
TTAAAAAGTGTAGATTTACCTACATTGGGAAGTCCAACAACACCAAGTTTCATAGTTTATTCATCCTTTATATGCTTTTTTCTGCTATATTATAATACAAATTTTATTTTTTGGCAAATTAAACGCGCCCAATTTATAAAAATACTTGCCGAAATTAAAAAAATATGCTATATTATTAAAGATAAAGAATTTGTATAGGTGTTTTTATGGATTACAAAAAGTATATTGCAGATTTAATTCATGTTGAGGGTGTTCCCAACGAGGAAATATATGAAACTTTGGCACTTCCTCCTAATACGGAGATGGGTGATTATGCTTTGCCTTGCTTTAAGTTTGCGAAGGTATTAAGAAAGAGTCCAGTGGTGATTGCTGAAGATTTAAAAAACAGTATTATGTCAGACATAACTATTATGTCTGACAAAGTAATCAGCGAAATATCCGCCGTTAATGGCTATTTGAATTTTAAAATTAATAAAAGCGGCTTTGTGCGTGCTACTTTGGATAAGATTCTTACAGAAAATGACCGATTTGGGGCATCTAACGAGGGAAATGGTAAGACGGTTTGCATTGACTATTCGTCAATTAATATTGCAAAACCTTTCCATATTGGACATTTATCTACCACGGTGTTGGGTGGAGCATTATATCGCATTTTTAATTACTTAGGTTATAAAGCAGTTGGTATCAATCATTTAGGGGATTATGGCACGCAATTTGGTAAATTGATTTCTGCGTATAAACGTTGGGGGGACAAGACCTCGATTGAACAAGGCGGTATTCGTGCGTTGAATGAATTATACGTAAGGTTTCACCGCGAGGCGGAAGAGCACCCTGAGTATGATGATGAAGCAAGAGCTTATTTTAAGAAAATTGAGCAGGGCGACGAGGAATGCTTGGCTCTTTTCCATTGGTTCAAGCAGTTGACCCTCAAGGACGTACAAAAGATTTACGATATGTTGGATATTCATTTCGATTCGTATGCAGGAGAGAGTTTCTATTCGGATAAAATGCAGCCTATTGTTGATGAATTAAGAGAGAAAAATCTTTTGGTTGAAAGTCGTGGGGCGCAAGTTGTTGATTTGGAAGAGTATGGAATGGCACCTTGCATCATTTTGAAATCGGATGGTTCTTCGTTATATGCGACTCGCGATATGGCGGCTGCGGCGTATCGTAAGGCAACGTACGATTTTGATAAATGTTTGTATGTCGTTGCATATCAACAAAATTTGCATTTTAAACAGTTTTTCAAGGTTCTTGAACTGATGGGGAAAGAGTGGGCAAAAGATCTTGTACACGTTGCGTACGGCATGGTTTCCCTCGAAGAAGGCGTTATGTCGACTAGAAAGGGTAACGTTGTTTTCTTGGAAGACGTAATCAATAAATGTATCGAGAAGGCATACGGGATTTTAGATGAAAAGAATCCCGATTTGGAAAACAAACAGGACGTTGCCCAAAAGGTTGGCGTTGGCGCGGTTATTTTTGGAGCGTTGTATAATAGCAAAATTAAAGATATTGTATTCTCTTACGATAAAGTGTTAAATTTTGATGGGGAAACGAGCGTTTACGTACAATATACTTGCGCGAGAGCAAATTCTGTTTTGCAAAAAGGCGGCATTGTGACGGAATATGAAATCCCTGATTTGACAGCCGAGGAAATTGAGCTTGTAAAGGCTTTGGCTACATTCCCAGAAACCGTTCAAACGGCGGCAGAAAAGTATGAACCTTCTTGTATTGCTCGTTTTGCTGTTGACGTTGCGCAAAAATTCAATAAATTTTATTTCAACTGCAAAATTTTGGCGGCAGAAGACGAGAAGACGAAAGTTTTCCGTTTGGCATTGACAAATGCAACGTTGCAAACTTTAAAAAACGCATTTGCTCTTTTGGGCATCGGAATCCCTGAGAAAATGTAAATTAAGACGTATAAGTTTTATAATTTTCTTTAAACAAACAAAAAAGTATACTGAAAAAGTACAAGCGCGAGGAAACTTGCGCTTTTTAATTTTGTCAAAAGGATACGGCGATTTTAAGGATGAGTATTGTCGAAAATTAGCAAAAAATTTTCTTCAAAAAATTTTTGTGCAAACTCTTCCATTTTTTAAAAAAGTGTGTTATTATTAAGTATAGTCTTGTTTTGGAGAGGGGCATGAACGAAAAACTTTCTTATCAAAACTTAATGCACGTGTTAAATCCGCAAAAGCCAGGAGACCATGCGTGGTTTTTATCGCTTTTAGACGAGGAATCTCAAAAGGCGTATGAGGATGAGCACATTGACGCCGTTATGCATATATTGCGTGCCGTCCGCATCCGTCCGCATAAAAATGCAATCAGAGAAGCCGAAAAGGTGATAACGGCTCTTGAAAAAGAAGGGAATAGTGCGGAAAATTACGTCAAAATTCGCAATTTGCTTTCTGAAATTGAGATAGAAGAAGGCAAGATTCAAAGCTATCGCCCGTTCTTTGATGAACCATATTTTGCGCGTTTAGATTTGATAGACGATAAAGAGGGATATAACAGTTATTATATTGGCAAAAAGGGCGACGTTCGCTTGGAAATATTAGATTGGCGCGCGCCAGTTGCCAGAAGATATTATCAAAAAAGCTGTTCGACCTTTACGTTTGGGGAATACGAATATAAGACCATTCTTCGCCGTGCGATTCGAACGAGAAACGGCAAGGTTGTCGATTTTAAAAATGAATATTTGTCCTTGAAAGAATATTTATCTGCAGAGGAAATTGCGGATAGGGACGAGGATAATATATTAGACCCTTTTTTGCGTGAAATTATAAAGACTCGCAAAGAGGAATCGTCCGTTAAAGATATCATTGAAACCATTCAAGAAATGCAATATGAAATTATTACGCAGGCAGAAGATAAAAATTTCGTTTTGCAGGGCTGTGCAGGTAGCGGAAAAACGATGGTTATGCTACATCGACTCAGTTATTTGCTGTACAATAATGAGGAAATCAAACCCCGCGATATTTTGATTATCACTCCAAGTGAATCGTTTAATGGTTTTATCGACGAATTGGCGGCAATTCTTGATTTAGAGCGTGTAAAAACGAGCACGGCGTATGAATATTTTTTGCAGGTGTTAAAGAATGAAAAGATTGATTTGACCGATAAAATTGATCTCTCGCAAGAAGAGGATCCCAACTATCTTTTTTACGTTTATTCTCCACAATTTGCGTCGGACGTCCAAAAGAAATTAGATAAGGTATTTGACAGTCTTTACGGTTTGTTTACAGGAGAAGAATGTCAAGACTTTATTTCAAATATCATTCGCGAGAGCAGTAAGCAAATTGCTGCGTATGAATCGATTAAAAATGCTTCGATGCGTGTTCGTCGTTGTGTTCTTGGTGAAATTAAAGAAAAGCAAGAAGGCGGTTTATATTACACGAAACCTTTCCGTGAGTTTATGAACGGAATTTTAGAAGTGAACGATTTCTTTGCCGGTACATTGAAGAGCGAACGCGCCAAAAATCCTGAATATTTTTATAGGCAGATGCTTTCTTTTTATAAAAGTGCCTCGTTTGTGGTGCGATACGCGGATCGCGTCATGCAGGAATCTCAAGGCTCTTTAGATGAGTTGTATGAAACCGTGGAGCGTGAAAAGAATGATTTCATGCGTTTTAAACAACGGATTGGCGGCGTCGAAGTTTATTTGTATGCAGATAGGATAGCAAGGCGCGAAGAGATATTAACTGAAATCAAGAAAATAAAAGAAAAAGTTGCAGCCATAGGGGATAGTAATATCGTTTTTGCGGAATTTTATGAATATTTACGCGGTGAAAAGACGTTTTCTCAGATTGGAAATGGAGAAGATTTTGTAGATATCATTCGCTATTTTTATCGTGAAACCGTGAAAAAATATAAAATGAAATACGGTATGACGTCGAGAAAAATGTATCGTTCGGATGCATATGCGCTTTGCGTGATTTGTGCTGGTATTGCCGAAAGGTTGTCGCCTGCATATAGGTATGTGTTTGTCGACGAGGGGCAGGATATATCTCCTTGTGAGTACGATTTGATGCGACGGATTAATAAAAAAGCCGCGTTTAACATCTTCGGGGATATCACACAAAACGTAACGCCTTTTCGCGGGGTGAAAGATTGGGAATATACATTCCCTGGCTTTGAGATTCACGGGCTTAATCAAAATTACCGCAATACCAATCAAATTGTCGCGTTTGTATCGTATACATTGGGACTGGATATGCAATCCATTGGCTATGACGGGCCAGAGGTTATGCATATAACTCCGCGTGGCATTAATGGGTTCTTCAAGGATAAAAAAGGGCTTAAAGCGGTAATTTGTGCAGAAGGTAAAAAGTCGGAATTTTTGAAAAAGTCTTATAACAACGTAGGGGCAAAAGGAAAAATTTCGCGCACAAAAATTAATATTATGACGGTTTATGAGAGTAAAGGGTTAGAGTTTACGTCCGTTGTCGTTGTAGAGGCTGGTATGAATGACAGCGAAAAATATATTGCTTATACAAGAGCATTAAAAGAGCTTGCTGTAATAGAAGAATAAGAAATTGTATGGAAAATTCATTTTTTTGCAAAGAATAAATTGCAGGGAAATGAATTTTTTATTGAAAAACATTTGAAAAAATGAAAAAAAAGTGTTATAATACCCTAAAATGGCATATAATGGCTAATTTTATGCTCTAATGGGCAAGAAATTTTATAAAGAAAAACAGTTGAGGAAAAAATGGCAGAAAAGAAAGTAACGGGCAATGAGTATAGCGCAAAAAACCTGGAAGTGTTAGAAGGGCTTGATGCGGTACGTATGCGTCCGGGTATGTACATCGGTTCAACAGGCATCAAAGGGTTGCATCATATTCTTTGGGAAATCGTGGATAATGCAATCGACGAAGCGGCAAACGGCTATGCAAATAAAGTAAAGGTGACTTTGCATTCGGACGGCAGTGCTTCCGTAGAGGACAATGGTAGAGGTATTCCTACCGATATTCATCCGAAGGAAAAGGTTTCAGGGGTTCAGCTTGTCTTTACGAAATTGCACGCAGGTGGTAAGTTTGGGCAGGGCAACTACGAATATTCCGGTGGTTTGCACGGCGTTGGTGCATCGGTTACTAATGCGCTTTCCGAATGGCTGACGGTCGAAGTTTATAGAAATAAGCGCATGTATAAAATGAGTTTTCACTCTAAATATAATGCGAGAAAGAAGAAGGTAGACTCTGGTGTACCCGACGGTCCTTTGGAAGAAACGAGTATTTCCAGCAACCGTAAAGGTTCGTATATCCGTTTTAAGCCTGACGCAACTGTATTCTCTGAGGTCAATTTCAATTTGGAAACGGTTGAAGAACGTTTAAACGAATTGGCGTTTTTAAACCGCGGGGTAGAAATTACGTTAATCGACGAACGCATCACAATGGCGGAAGCGAGACACGCAAAAGCTTTATTTTCCATGGACGAAAGCACGGAAACGGAAGACGGCGAAGGGGAAACGAACGTCGTAAACGAAGATGCTCCCGAGGATTTGGTTGACATGGGGCAGCAGTCCTTGTTTGGGGAATTGGATGAACTTGCCTTAGAAAGCGAGCCTTATCGCGTTACCTATAAATACGATGGCGGTATTTCCGATTTCGTTAAGAACATCAATGAGGGAAAGAGAACATTATATTTGCAGCCTATTTATTATAGGGTAGTAAGAAACAATATTCAGGTGGAATTTGCCATTCAGCATACCTCTGATTATTCGCAAAGAATTTTTTCGTTTGTTAATAATATTCCCACGCCTGAGGGTGGATATCATGAAGTTGGCTTCAAATCCGGCTTAACGCGAGTTTTAAATGAATACGCGAGAAGTAACGGCTTTTTAAAAGAAAAAGATTCCAACTTCCAAGGCGATGACTTCTGCGAAGGTTTGACGGCGGTTTTATCCATTAAGATGGCAGAAGTACAGTTTGAAGGGCAAACGAAGACGAAGCTTGGTAATACGGAGGCGCGCCCTGCCGTGGAAGGTTCTGTAATTGAAGGCTTTGCGGCATTCCAAAATATCCGTGGTTACAAAAAAACCATGGAAGAAATTATTAAAAAGGCGCAAGGGGCTGCAAAATCGAGAATTGCGGCAAAAACCGCAAAAGAGAATGCAAGAGCAAAAAATAGCATCGACGGATTGACGTTGATTGGGAAATTGGCGGCTTGTTCTGGGCGGAAACCCGAGCTCAACGAAATGTTTATCGTAGAGGGGGATTCGGCAGGCGGTACGGCAAAGCAAGCGCGTGTTAGACAGTTTCAATCCATTTTGCCCTTGCGAGGTAAACCGTTAAACGTTGAAAAGAAGAAGTTGAACCAAATTCTTGAAAACGAAGAAATCCGTACAATGATTAGCGCGATTGGCGCAGGGATTGATCCGGATTTCAAAATTGATAAAATTAATTACCACAAAGTTATCATCTTGTCGGATGCTGACCAAGACGGTATGCACATCCGTTGCATCTTATTGACTTTCTTCTTCCGTTATATGCGTCCGCTTGTCAATGCAGGACACGTATATATCGGTATGCCGCCTTTGTATAAGGTATATAAAGGCGATAAAGTAGAATATGCCTACGATGATAACGAATTGAATGAGAAGATTGAAAAAATCGGTAAGGGCTACCAGTTACAGCGTTACAAAGGGTTGGGTGAAATGAGCGCCGAACAGCTTTGGGAAACGACGATGAATCCTGCGACGAGAAACTTGATTCAGGTCACGGTAGAAGACGCAGCAAAGGCGGAACGCATGATAACGACGTTGATGGGCGATAAAGTAGAAGGTCGAAAGGAATTTTTGGCGAAGTATGCTAATTTCAATAAACGTGATACGTTTATTGACAAGATTGAGAAGAAGGACAAAAAGGAGGTAGAAGATGGCGAGAACTAAAAAAGAACCCGAAGTTGTCGTACCCACCGGTCAATTATATGTAGAACCGTTGGAAAAAGTATTACATTCCTCCATGTTGCCTTATGCGGAATTTGTTATTCTTGACCGTGCTTTACCGCGCGTTGAAGATGGTTTAAAACCCGTTCAAAGACGTATTTTGTACACCATGAACGAAATGGGTTTAACGCCCGATAAACCGCACAAGAAGAGTGCGAGAATCGTTGGTGATTGCATGGGTAAATATCATCCCCACGGCGATAGCTCTGTGTACGATGCAATGGTGCGTATGGCGCAAACCTTTAATATGGGCAAAACCTTGGTCAACGGTCACGGGAACTTTGGTTCGGTGGATGGAGACCCTGCTGCTGCAATGCGTTATACGGAAGCCAGAATGGAGCCGTTGGCGCTAGAATTATTAAGAGATATCGATAAAGAAACGGTTAGCTTTTCTTTAAACTTTGACGACAGTTTAAAAGAACCGGATATTTTACCGGGGCGTTTCCCTAATCTTTTGGTAAACGGCTCTTCGGGTATTGCGGTAGGTTTGGCGACCAATATCCCTACGCATAACCTGGAAGAGGTAATTAACGGCGTTGTTGCATACATCGATAATCCTGCTATCTCTTTGGAAGAGATGATGGAGCATATTCCTTGCCCCGATTTTCCTACCGGCGGTTTGATTATCGCAAACGAATTGATTCAAGCTTATAAAACTGGCCGCGGCAAGATTACCATTCGCGCGAAAATTACAGCTGAGAAAACGGATAACGGCAAGACGAATCTCATTATTACAGAACTTCCTTATCAAGTAAACAAAGCGCAGCTTCTTCGGAAAGTGGTTGATTTGCGCGAAGAAAAGAAGGAAGAACTTGCAGGCTTGGATTACGTTGCCGATGAATCGGATAGAACAGGTATGCGCGCTGTCATTCGCTTGAAGAAAGATGCAGACGTTGACGGTATTTTAAAATGTTTATATAAATATACCGATCTTGAAGTAACGTTCGGTATTAACATGGTTGTCATAGCGGACGGTAAACCGCAACAGCTTGGTTTGATGGAAATTATCCGTCACTATGTAAAATATCAGCAACAGGTTATTAAACGCAGAACGTTGTTTGATTTAAAACAAGCTCAACAGCGTTGTCATATCCTTGAAGGGTTGATTATTGCGGTACAAAATATTGATGAAGTAATCGCAATTATTAAAAAATCAGACAGCACGTCGGATGCACGTCAAAAATTAATGGCGCGTTTTGATATTTCCGAAGCACAAGCACAAGCGATTTTGGATTTGCGTCTTGCTCGTTTGACGAAACTTGAAATCTTTAAGCTGGAAGAGGAATTAAAAGAGCTTAAAAAGCTTATTAAAAAGCTGACGGCAATTTCTAAGAGCGGTGATTTACAGCTTCAAGTCGTGAAAGAAGAAATTACCGAAATCAAAAATGCATATCCCTCGCCCAGGAAGTCTAAGCTTGTCTACACGAGAGAAGAAGCAGATGGTTGCGTGGCTACCTCTGCAGAGAAAAAACCGGGTGTGCCTTGTACTCTCGTATATACCGCAGATGAAAAATTTAAAGTCTTAACGGGTAAAAATGAGAGCGGTTTACTTGCTCCATTAAGTGGTAAGTTTAAACCGCAATTAATCGCTGAAAAAGTATTAAAAACAGCAACGGATAAACGTATTTTTGCCTTTACTAATTACGGTAATTGCCACAAGTTGGATATTTCCGACCCTGAACTTGAATGCAAGATTTCGGAAGAAGGCGTAACTTTAAAAGAGCTTTCCAAAGATGCTGATATCGGCGAAAAAGTAGTTGCACTCTTTGAAATTGGAGAACATATGCCGTATGGCAATTTGTTGTTCTTCACCAAGAAGGGTATGATTAAAAAGACCGAGTGGGCAGAATATGAACAGCGGAAAGATTGCTTCCAGGCGGTTAAACTCAACGAAAACGATGAAGTTATCGGCGTAGAGGAAGACGGCTTTGACGATGAAACGATTATCATTGTAACTAAGGGCGGTATTTGCTTAAATGCACTTAAAGACGATATTCCAGCGCAGGGCAGAATTGCTACGGGTGTTCGTGGTGTTATGTTGCATGAAGAGGACGAAGTTGTTTTGATGACGCAAATCAACGGAGAAGGCGAGATTATTATTGCAACCGACGAGGCTAAATTCAAAAGAGTAATCTCTTCGCAAATCGAGCCTTCTAAACGTTACAGAAAGGGTAATATTATCGTTGGACTTCGCGAGGGTGCAAGCGTTATTTCGGCAAGCTACGTGACGGTGCCGTATATGCTTGCCGTGGTCGAAAAAGGGAACGTGGTATCCGAACTTTCTAGCGAAGATATCTTTATTTCTGTGCAGAGCGCAAGAGCGAAGAGAGTGCTTCGCTACGCGGAAGATTCTATTAAGGCGGTTATCCCTATGCCGTATAAAAAAGGGGAGTAAAAAAGATAAAATCAGTTATAATCTGCGAAAAAGCGACATAAATATATTTCGTAAGTGAAATACGGAGGTCGGGGATTTGTGGAATTATATTGATGAAAGAGTGACGAGGTGCGCGGAATATATCGTGGAAACGGGTTGTACCGTTCGGGCGTGTTCCGCGCATTTTTCAATTAGTAAATCGACGGTACATAAGGATGTTACGGAAAGATTAAAAGGCATCAATGAGGATTTATACGAAGAAGTGCGCAAAGTGTTAAACTTTAATTTGAGTGAAAGGCATATCCGTGGTGGCAAAGCAACAAAAGATAAATACATAAAAGCAAATCGCAAAGAAAATTGAAGGAAAGAAGGTGAAAAGCCTTCTTTTTTGTTTTGAACAGTTGAAAAAAAAGAAAAAATATGTTACAATTACCGCATAGTATCTTTTTGGAGGCTGACTATGTCCAAAATTGCAGTTATTGGCTTGGGGATTATTGGCGGTTCAATATGTGCAGCTCTTTCAAAGGCCGGCTTATCGGTTGACGGTTTTGACCTTAATAAAAAAGCTGTTTATTATGCTTTGGAAAAAGGCTATATTCAAAACGAGGCCTTGACGATTGCAAATTACGACGTCGTTTTTGTTGCCGTTCCTCCTCGCGCAACAATTTCGATTTTGGAAAATACAAAGTTCAAAGACGGGGCGTTGGTGTCTGATATTTGCGGTATTAAAAGTTCGGTGGAAAAGGCTGTTTATAGTCAACCAAGGAATTATCGCTATTTGGGGATTCATCCAATGGCAGGTAAAGAAATTTCAGGGATTGAAGCAGCCTCAGCCGAGCTATTTAACGGCGCAAATTTGGTAATCGTTTTGGGGGACAAAACAGAGCAATCCTCCGTTGAGGAAATGAAAGTGTACGCGAAAATGATGCATTTTGGTAAAATTGTGCAATGCACGGCGGAAGAACATGACCGTAAAATTGCCCTGACGTCTCAATTAGCGCACATTGTTTCTAACGCTTATGTAAAAAGTCCACAGGTCCAGAACTGCAAAGGATTTACAGGGGGGAGCTTTCAGGATATGACCCGAATTGCAGGCGTAGATGAAAAGATATGGACGGAATTATATATGAACAACCGTGCGTTTATTTTAGAGGAATTAGACGGTTTATTGGAGAATTTGGCGGTATATCGGGATGCGATTGCATCCAGCGATGAAAAAACGCTGTCCGAAACCCTGAAAGAGGGTAGGCTAATTCGGCAAAATATCAAATATAAACGTAAATAACTCTCGTGCCCCTTGTGGAATTTTGATTATTTTTCAAAATTTTCATGCAAGGGGTTTACTTTTTGTTCAATATTTGTTATAATACTGTCGAAAGATGTCGAAAAAAGTCGAGGAGTACGGCAAAAAGTATGCAACATTGTAAATTAACAATCATTACTTCGGTCGACGGGCAGGAAACCGAGTTTTCGTGTGAAGGAAGAATGTTGCTATCCGCATATACGGCAAAGCTTGTTTATGCAGAGGAAAATGCGAAAATTTCTTTAATTTTTGAGAAAGAAACGGTACAAGTAAACCGTCAAGGAGATTATACCTTGCGGTTGAACTTGCAACAAGGAGAACGTACGAACGGCGTTATTGGGATTGGTGGAAACGAGGGGGACATTGAAACGTATACACACGCAATATCCTATTCCATTGGGAAAGATTCTTTGTTGGCGTCTTTGCATTACGATTTGTTGTTAGGTGGCGAAATTCAAAAAATGAAGTTGCGTATTATTGCGAGATTTGTGAGGTAGAAGATGAGAATTAAATACTATGGGCATTCGTGTTTTTCGCTTACCTCAAAGCAGGGTACAACCGTATTGACAGATCCGTATACTCGTGTGGGCTATGAGCTTCCTGGCAAGCTTTCCGTTGATATCGTTACGGTTAGTCATCAACATTTCGATCATAATTACGTTGGCGCCGTGCGATATAAGAAGATGGTTGATGATATCGGGCGTGAAGTTATCAATGACGTTGAGATTGTTGGTGAGGATAGTTTTCATGATCCTCAATATGGGAAACTTCGCGGAAAAAACATTATTTTTAAGATAAAAATCGATGGGATGACGATATGTCACTTAGGGGATTTAGGGGAAGCGTGTTCCAAGGCAATTCTTGATAAAATTGGTCAAGTAGATATTTTGTTAATTCCTATTGGCGGTACGTACACGATTGATGCGGAGCAGGCGAAGGAATACAT
>JAZQGK010000165.1:0-30794 GCA_045539975.1 Candidatus Scatosoma sp.
GGTCTAAAATAATATAATCATTGCCAACAGGTACACGTTGAATTGCTTGTCGCACCAACTCAAGCGATTTTTCCGCATAAAGCGTAGGCGTATAAAAAGCCCCCAAGTTTTTCTTTTGTATATCGTCATTGAGTTTGTCCATAAGATATTGAAATTTTGTATTGGACGCGCCCTCGTAAGGATAGATATAATCTTTGAATTTATCAGGTACTCTAATTTCGCCTACAATTTTTACTTTTCCTGTCAAGTCGCCGATAAAATCCGATTTTCTTGCGTTCGGATTTTGTCTGTAATAAGTTGTCGCCCAACCAACGATACAATTTTCATCAATATGGATTTTGGTGAAATTATTTTCACGTAAAAGTGAGATGAGTTTTGCCTCATCTTTTGTGTTTTCCGCATATTCAAGCACGTTAAGAGGATGTTTCCCTATAAAACCCGTGTTGTCTTTTGAAGCTCCACCTAAATAAACTTTTTCAATAAACGGAAGATAATCTTCAGAATGATAATGATATGCTTTCCCGTCATTTAAAGATATAAGTAGAATATTGGCAGGAATAGGTTTTCCTTTAATTCTTCGTGCCGAAAGATATTTTATAGCTTGGAATAAAACGGCGTTTAAGTCGTTAATTATTTTTTTGAACTCTAAAATATTTCCTCGTAAAATTCCGTCGCTATTATCTTCAAGAATTTCTTCGATTGATAACTCATTATCTACAAGTTTTAAATAGTTTTCATAAAAATCATATTGTCCAAAATCTTCTTGCCCGTATTTTTTAATCATATTTTTATCCTTTTTATTGTATTTGCGTTTTACATTATATCGTAAATACGATAAAAAGTCAACTTATTTACGAATTATAATTAACGTAAATAAGTAGTATAATAGATAAAAGGTGATTTATCTATGGATGTAATTGAAAGAATTGAAAAATTGAGAAAAGAACGCGGTTGGACGGTATATACGCTGGCGTTAGAGGCAGGTGTAACGCAATCAACGCTTGCGACAATGTATCAAAGAAATACACCGCCTAAACTTGAAACGTTACAACTCATTTGCGAAGCATTTGGAATTACGTTGGCGCAGTTCTTTCTTGAAGATGAAAAAGTCGAGATATTAAGCGCAAAAGAAAAGGAACTTTTGACGGCGTATCGCAAACTCCCCGAAAACAAACAAAAAGCATTATTGAATTTAATTGAAAGTTAAACAAGGAGTAAATATATGAAGTGTAATTTATGCAATGGAACAGGCAAATATAAAAAGCCAAATGATGAAAAAGAGTTTGACCGATTGGTTGATATTGAAATGGATAAGGGATATCAATTAAATTATGCAATGGCAGCAGAGGTTGTCTATAAACGTATAGGCTATACTGTAGTAGATTGCCCTCATTGTAATAAGTTAAGAAAGCAATAACTTTAACTAAAAAATTAAAACAAGAGAAAAATATATGACGAAGACTGAATTAATATTGCGAATCATCGAACTTATTTTTTCATTAATGGGATTAGTTTTTATTGTTTTAGGATGGTTTATTCTATATCAGCAATCACTAAAAACAGAAAATTTAAGAAAAGAAAACGATATTAAAACAGAAAAAATTAGGTGGAAAAAGGAATTTATAGACCGTCAAATTGCAGATTTATATGGACCAATTTCTTCTTTAATACGTGAAGCAAATATTGAATTTGCGTTGATTCAATTTCAATTAGGACGTAGCTATATTATTCCTAAAAATCATACTTTTAAAGATTTACCAGAAAATGAAAAGAAAATATGGATTCATTATGTGGATACATATAAGATTCCCATGCAATTAAAAATAGCTGAAATTCTAAGAGAAGGTACCCATTTAATGTATAATGGAGAAATTCCAGCGTGTGTAAATACATTCTTAGATTATACACTTGGGTGGGCTCTTCTCGATAATCAAAAACGTAATGGTGTTGAAAATTATTATGAATATTATTATTCGTATAATTATCCAAAATCATTTGATGATTATATACGTAACACATTACATTTGCTTTATGAAGAAAGGACAAAATTGATTGAATAATATCATTAGAATAATTTAGCAGACAAAGAAAGAGGAGTTGAATGAGAACCGCGAAAAGCCGAGGAATAACCTCGCCTTTTCGTATGTCCGCTATAAAATGACTGAACCTAACTCCAAAAATCCAATTAGGTTCAGACTGGTGCACCGTAAGAGGTTCGAACTCCTAGCCTTTGGTTCCGTAGACCAACGCTCTATCCAGTTGAGCTAACAGTGCTTATATAAACGCTCTTCATCAAAGCGCTTATATAGTATAGAATTTTTTAAAACTTTTGTCAACTGTTTTTGCTTGCTTTTATCAGGTTTTATAAAAACTTTTTTTCATCCCTTTACATCAACAGTGCCGCTGCACCCAAAATCCCTGCCGAGTTTTCCAGCTCTGCAATGCGGATATCCACTTGCGGACCAAGCTCGCCGGCGAAAATTTCCTTATTCAAGTGTTCCTGTAAAGGATCGGTCAAAACTTTACCCTGAGCGCACACGCCGCCGCCAAGCAATACGACCTGCGGACGGAAAATGTTCGCAAAATTGGTAATCCCAAGCCCTAAATGCTGGATATAACTATCCACAACCGCCTTTGCGTACGGGTCAACGTCTTTGTAATCGAATGCGGTTTTCCCCGTCACTTTGTCCGTAGAGCCAATCTCCCACATCTTGCTGTCTTTGTGCGCTTCCATTGCGCGTTTGGTATCGCGAATCAACGCCGTCGCCGATGCGTATGCTTCCAAACAGCCCTTTCTGCCGCACGTACAAGACTCGCCGTTTGCCACAATTACCATATGCCCAAGCTCCGCGCCTGCCGATTTATTCCCTTCCAGCAACGCGCCCTCGGCAACGATTCCGCCGCCAACACCCGTACCGAGCGTCAGCATCACCACGTTTTCAAGGCCTTTCGCCGCGCCGAACTTTGCTTCGCCCAAAGCCGCAACGTTCGCGTCGTTAGCGATTTTTACGCGCAAACCCGTCATATGCGAAACGGCTTTGCCGATTTTGAAATCCTGCCACTTTAAGTTGTTGGAATAAATTACGTTCCCTGCTTTGCCGTCGATCATGCCGGGAACGCCCATGCCAAGGCCTTCCATATCGTCGGCATTCAATCCAAGTTTTTGCATCAACAATTTCGCCAAATTCGCGATATTTGCAGCGACTCTATCCGCGCCGAACTCGCTTTCCGTCGGCGTTTTATCCTGCACGAGAATATGCCCCAAATCATCCACGATACCGCCCTTAATGAACGTACCGCCAAGGTCGATACCCACGTAATATTTGCGCACTTCCGCCACGATGAGTTTCATCTTACCCACAGCAAGCACTTCGCCATACCCATACCCTGCCGGCACGAAAAAGCTTGCGCCGGGCGTCACGGGCTTGCCTGCTATCTCGCCCTCGCCTTCCACACAAGTGATAAATTTAAAGGAATTTTTATCCGAAATCAAAGTCTTTTCACCCTGCACCGCTACGTACGTTGTTGTGAAATACCGACTGCAACCAAGCAAAGTCCCCTGCTCCGTTTCCACTGCCATCGGCGCATATTCGTATTTGTCAAGGTTGGTCACTTTCAGGGCTTTTTCCACGTGCAATTCGCGTTCGTTGCCGTTTTTATCCTTTCTGCCGTAGTCGTAAACTCGGTAGGTAAGGTTACTGTTTTGCTGTATTTCGCAAATCAAGCACCCCGAAGCGATTGCGTGAATGGTACCCGAAGGAATGAAATAGCACTCCCCTGCCTTGACCTCGAAAAAGTTGAGAAGGTCGGTCAAAGTATGGTCGGCGATAGCTTTTTCATACTGTTCCTGCGTGACCGATTCCTTAAAACCCAAGTAAATCCCAGCGCCCTCGTCCGCCTCGACGATATACCACATTTCCGTTTTCCCGAAACTGTTTTCGTGTTTCAAAGCATACGAATCCGAAGGGTGAACCTGCACGGAGAGGTCCTGCTTGGCGTCGATGAATTTTACCAACATCGGGAAGAAGGGGAAATCTGCGCAATTCTTACCCAAATCCTCCGCCGATACCGCTTCCTGCAAGGTCTTTCCGTTCTCCAAACGGGTAGGCCCGTCCTTATGGAAAGACAGCTCCCAGCTTTCCGCTATCGGGTTTTTATCCGTCTTTTTTCCGTATTTTTCACGCAGTTTTACACCGCCCCAAATATTATCTTTGCATTCAGGATACAATTTAATAATGTCCATACCCCTCTCCTTGCTTTTATTTATTATTTACGGTTATTATACCACAAAATCCTACCTCTTACAAGCCTTTTTTTCTACTTTCTATGCCCGTCTGCCATTTTTTTTGCCCCATTCCCCGTTTTCATCTATCGTTCACGTGAAAATATTGGCACACACCCCCCTTTCATGCTATAATGTCACTATCCTAAACATGAAGGAGTCAACCGTATGTCTACGTTGAAAAAATTCCTGATTTCGTTGCTCGTGTGTTGCAACTTCGGCGTTATTGCTCTTTCTGCGTGCGGAGAATCCACTCCCACAAGCGATTCCAACGATTCGCAAACGTCTTCTCAGTCCTCACACGACGTTTCGCAAGATTCTTCTATCGAATCCACTTCGGATTCCGTTGATACAGAAAGTTCTTCTACTCCTGAGGATAGCTCTCCTTTGCAGGATTCCTCCATAGAGAACAGTGCCGAGGATAGTTCCTCGCAAGAAAGTTCTTCTATCCCCGAAGACAGCTCGTCCGCACCCGAGGACAGCTCGTCCGCGCCTGCGGATAGTTCTATCCCCGAGGATAGTTCATCTTTCGAGGAAAGCTCCTCTCCCGAAGACAGTTCGATGGAGGACGAAGCGGAAGAGGTTTGGCAAGACTGGACGGAAGACGGGAGCGTCGCAAGCGATGGTTTGCAATTTATTTTAGCCCCCAACGGCGCGTCCTATATTCTCAAAAGCGCAGGAGTATGCTTGGATACGAACATCGTCGTGCCTGCCACCTATGAGGGCTTGCCGATAACGGCGGTGGCGGATTTCGCATTCTGGGACCAACAGAACCTCAAAACAATCGTTCTGCCCAACACCGTGCAATCGATTGGCGAAGAGGCGTTTTGGAACTGTGTTTCCCTCACGAGAATTTCTTTACCCGATTCGGTCTCTTCGATTGGCGCGCGCGCGTTCCAAAGCTGCATTAAGCTGGAAAAAGTCAAACTGGGCGCAGGCGTCCGCACCATTGGCGTAAATGCGTTTGGCAACTGTCAATCGCTAACGTTCTTGCAAGCGAGCGCAAACAATCCCGCCTATTCCACAATAAACGGCAGCCTTTACAACAAAGCGCAAACCTCAATGGTGCAATACGCAGGCGGCAGAGCCGCAAAAACGGTGACTTTGCCCGATTCGGTGACGCGGATTGAAAATTACGCTTTTTATCAATCGAAGAATTTGCAAACCGTTCGCTTTGGAACAAACGTAACCCATATCGGCAATTACGCGTTTGCGGAATGCACAGGGCTTACCTCGCAGCTCGAATTGCCGGCAAGCTTGACCTATATCGGCGATTATGCATTTTCCAACTGTACCAAGCTGTCGGGCGTATTGATATTACCCGAAAAACTTTCTTTTATCGGCGATTACGCGTTCTCGGAATGCAAAAAACTGTCGGGAACGTTGACAATTCCCTCGTCCGTGTCGTCCTTAGGGGTGGCGGCGTTCTATAAGTGCCGCAATATCACGGGCTTGGATATCCAAGCTTCCATCTCGGAAATCAAAGAATTTACTTTCTATATGTGCTATAACGTGCACGGAGAGTTAGCGCTTCCAGGCTCCGTCCTCAAAATCGGTGCGAAAGCTTTCGGTTGGTGTTACAGCGTCACCTCGCTTCGGCTCAACGCCGCGCTGCAAAGCATTGAAGATTCTGCATTTTACTACTGTTACAGCATCCAAAACGACCTGGAAATCGGGCCAAACGTAACGGCGATTGGGGATTCCGCATTTGCTTTTTGCCGTGCTTTGCCGTCCGTCAAAATCGGCAGCAAAGTTTCCAAAATCGGCTTGACGGCGTTTGAAGAATGCACCTCTTTGACGAAAGCAAAGTTCTATGATACCATCGGTTGGATTTGTTCCAAGCAAAATGATTTCACAAGCCCTACCAAGTTCACGTCTACGGAATTGGCTGACGAAACAAAGGCAGCGGTTTATTTAACGAAAAACTACGCGGATTGCTATTGGAATAATCAATATTGAGTCCAAAAAGACATCATAAATCGTTCGTATTTATATGCGAAATGCATTACAAAAGGCGCAACCTCTTAGGCTGCGCCCTTTTATTTTTTATCTATACATTCCAAGTCATTTTAACAAAACGCTTTCTTACGTCCAGCCGATAACTTTATATTCTACGACTAAGCTCCGTACTCTTCCTGATACCCGTCGCGATTATATCCACGCAACTCCTCTTGCTCGGCCATAAGCACTTCACGCTTCTTCATGCGCTTATGCTTGATGATTGCAAAAACAACCATATAAATCCCCAACAAAAGCTCTAACAAGAACACCAAACCGCCCGTAATTCCGTTGATGAGCGCTTGTTTCAAAACGGACGGAAACAAAGTAAGCACCGCCGTTTGCAGGGACAGCAACGACACCAGCGCCGTCGTCAAATTGATATATTTTGCCGAGCGCGCCGCCAAATCGTCATGTCTGGAAGATTTGATAAAGTTGACGATTGCAACGAATAATCGACAAACAGCGAACGCCGCGAACACGTAAATACTCCAAACGGGAGCTCTGAACCCCGCGCCGCCGACGACGACCTGTACCACGGAAACGGAAAACGCCAAAGAAAGCGCAATCATCATCGTCCCGGAATAGGAATACGTGCCCAGTTTCGCGTTATGCAAAGCTATTTTGTCATGCTCGAACCGTTCCTCGTCCTTGCTTGTCTGAATCAACATGCCGCCGCGCGTCAACGTCAATAATATATAATAAATTGCAAGCGAACCGTGCCAAGAGGATTTCAGTTGGATTGCCATGATACAGCAAAATAACGTGTAACCGATATTGAAAAACAGCGAAATGCTCGCAAAAAGAATGCTGCGGAATTCTGAAATTCTATGCTGATGCTCGTGCACGTGGTGAGGTTCGGTAAAAATTCGTTTCTTTTTTCGTTTTGCCGTTCTCCGCAAATGCCGATACAACTCTACAATCGCATACCCAAGCATATACACGGTATACACGAACAGCAAACCGCAAATAAAATACCCGATGGACGCATAAATATTATGCCCATAATTTTTGAAAATGGAAACAATCGCCAAAGGGCACAAAGTCAGCGTGAACACGTACACAAAGACGGCTATCCAACCGGCCGGGGTATTCAGTTTTCGCCAAATCGACCTCGATTTTGTGTTTTGCGACATTCTTTTTCCCATTTTCGCAGCCCTCGCCGCGCTCCTTCGTAAATCGTTATTCCCTAAGTATCCTTACGCCTTATTCTATGCGTTTTAGGTTTCCGAGTTCGTTTCCAACGTTTTCGTTACAGTATAGGTAAAAAGTTATAAATCAAAAGCAATAGCGGTGATATCGTCCGAGAATTTTCCGCCGCAGAAAACCTGCAAAGCGGCTTTTAATTTGCCGATAAAATCTTCCGCTCCGCGCGATTGCATCAAGACGTTTTCCGTGCGTTCAATGCCGAACATCTCCCCTTTCGCGTTCGTGCATTCGGTAATCCCGTCCGTCAATAAAACCAAAGTATCTCCGCCCTCGATAGGCAACTGTTTCTCCGTGTATTGCACGTCCGTGAACCAGTTGGAAATCGGCGGCGCAGGGGACTCTATTTCATGAATTCCCAACCTGTTTTTCAATAAAATCGGTACGTTGTGCCCTGCCATTGCATAACGCAATACGCCGGCTTGTCTATCGACGCGCACCGCCGCCACCGTGATATAAGACCGCTCGTCTTGGTCCAACTCCGCAAATTTAACGTTCAATGCCGATAACGCCACCGACAAATCCGGTTGTTTCCTATCAAACGCCGCTTTGACAAACGCCGAGAGCATGCCTGCGGAAATCCCCTTCCCCGACACGTCGGCGAGCACCCCGTACGTCTGACCGTTCAGCTCGTACACGTCCGGCAAATCGCCGCCAACCCCCAAGCAGGGGATATACATATACGAATACGGCACGCCGCCCATACTCTTCCCGGCAGGCAATAATCTGCGCTGCATTTGTTGCGCTGATAAAAGCTCGCGTTCCATTTCCGTTTGATACGTTCCGTCCGTCAAGCCCACAAACAGTTTCCCTTTCTCGTCTATCGGCAAAATGCGTATACGAATCGCCACCTTGTCCGTTCTTCCGTTTTTGGTAATGGTGGTCTGTACCGTTTCCGATTGTTCCGTTCCCTCGTTGACCGCCGCACGCATCGCTCGCAAAAAGGCGCAAAACTTACAGTTTTCCCCCTCTCCGCACTTGCCGTCGCCGCCGCAGCCAAGAACTTTCGACAAATCCCCGCGCGTCGCCGCCCCGTCCGAACAAGAACGCCGAAACGCCGCGTTCGTGAATTTCACGCGCAGCTTTTCATCAAAGACAAACACCCCTTCGGGCATTCTGTCTAATATTTTTTTATACGTTCCGTTCCACATAGCCACTCCCATTTAAGGCAGGAATCAATGATACATTCTAAGCCCTTTGCCGATTTTTATATCCAGCTCCAAATCGGTATAAAGTTCCCCGTCCAAATTGACGGTGCAAGGATTTTTCGGCACGATACGCACCTGTTCGCAAAGGAAAGTTTTCGTCTTTGGATATTCCAAAATCTTCCCTTTCATTAATTGAATAAACGCTCCGATGAGTTTAAACACGCCGCCGATACAATCCACGGTAACCACGCTGATTTTCCCGTCGTCGATTTTTGCCGTCGGGCACATTTGAATACCGCCGCCGAACTGAGAACCGTTGCAAGCCGCCGCAATCAACACGTTACGAGTCTCTTGCACGCCCTCGCTCTCTACCGTTACCGTGATGCCCTTATATGTAAAGACCGTCTGCAACAGACTGATTAAATATTTGAGTTTTCCTTTCATTTTACCGCGCTGACAACGCTCTAACACAGCCACGTCCACGCCCAAACCGGAAACGTTCATGCAACGTCTATCCCCCACCTGCAAATAATCCACAGGCGTCGCGTTGCCGTCGAGAATCATTCTCGTTGCCTTTTCCGCATCCAAAGGAATCCCTAATGCTTCCGCAAAATCGTTACCCGTACCAAGCGGAATCAATCCCACTTTACAAGCCGACGGGTCAACGATACCGTTTAAAACTTCGTGCAACGTCCCATCGCCGCCGATAACGACAAGGTGCGTTGCACCTGCCATCGTCAAACGCCGAGCAATGCTCTCCGCGTCATGCGCCTCCGCCGTTTGATGGACTTGGAAAGCGACGTTGCGTTCTTTGAACAGTCTGCATACCGTCTCCAAGCCTTTCACCGCTTTCTTTTTGCCTGCCGTGGGATTAAAAATAATCTGATACATGAGATTTTTCCTTTGTATTTCTCTTTTTCTCCGCCATCTAACCTACACCGAGAAAAAAATTTCAATATTTCGCTGATTCTATTATATAACACTTTCACAAGAATTGCAATTTATTTTTGAATTTGATATACTTTAATTGTAAAAAATTTTGAAAAAGGAGACAAACATGCGTAAAATTTTGCCAAAAAACCTCATTTTACTCGCAAAACAGACTCCGCAGCCCCTCTACGTGGTCGGCGGCAGCGTCCGCGATTACCTTGCAGGGCTCGTCTCCGATACGCAGGATTGGGATATCTGTTCCCCCATGCCAGCCGAAACTTTTGCGCAAATCGCCGAGGAAAACGGATTCGTTGTCAAATCCATCTACCGCAATACCGGAACGGTCAAACTGCAAGATTGCGACAAAAACGATTACGAATACACTTGTTTCCGCTCCGATAAATACGTCCGCGGCATTCACGTACCCGTAGAAATTTATTTTACGAACGATATAGAACTCGATTGCAGACGCCGCGACTTCACCTGCAACGCAATTTATTACGACGTCGCCGCCGACTCTTACGCCGACCCCTTAGACGGTATCGGCGCGATTCGCGAAAAACGGCTAACCACCGTCGCACCGGCCCAAAAAGTCTTTGGAGAAGACGGATTGCGATTGATGCGTCTCGCTCGTCAAGCCGCGCAGCTTGGTTTTGAGCCCGACGCGGAAACCAAATCCGGCGCACAGGAAAACGCCCACCTGATTCGTGACATTTCCCCCGAACGTATTTATACCGAGCTTTGTATGATTCTCTCAGCCGACCAAAAACACGGCGTTTTAGACGGACATTATCAAGGTTTGCGCCTTTTGAGCGAAATCGGCGTTCTCGATGAAATTCTTCCCGAACTGACGTTGGGCAGAAATATGGCGCAACGCGCGGATTTTCATAACTATGACGTCCTCGAACACTCGTTGCGAGCGGTATTATACGCCGATTGCAATATCCGTTTGGCGGCGCTGTTGCACGACGTTGGCAAGCCGGCTTGTACACTGCGGTACGGCACTACGTACGCGCACCCCCAAGAGGGCGAGGAGATTGCCAAAAAAATTCTCGAACGGCTGAAAGCCCCCAAAAAGACGATTGAAAGAGTCTGCAAACTGGTCGCTTTGCACATGTATGACCTCGATTGCAACACGGGAACGAGTAAACTCCGCCGATTCCTTGTGAAAAATCGGGATTGCGTAGAGGATTTACTTGCCTTAAAACAAGCGGATTTTTCCGCTTGCAAGGATGATTTATCCATTGCCCCGACTGTACGGCGTTGGACGGAACTGCTTGCCGTTATGCAAGCGGAACACGTTCCATTTTCCTTGAAAGAACTGGCTGTCAACGGCAACGATTTACGCACTTTGGATATTCCACCCCATCACATTTCCGAAATCTTACAAAAATTACTCGAATACACTGCGGTAACGCCGCAGGACAACGAAAAAGAGCGACTTTGCCGTATTGCTTTGGGCTTTCACAAAGAGCTATCTTAATAAAATGGGCATACCAGGTACGCGATGAAACAAAAAGCTGACGAAACTCGTCAGCTTTTTTGCATTCTATTAAGTTCGTCTATATTTACAATCCGATCGTGCGGAACGGCTTTCCATTCCACTTTTTTAAAAAGCGCAACGTATGATGACCACTTCCCTATTACGTCAAAAAAAGGAAACATACACATATGGAATATCCTTTTTACAAAGTTTTCTCTTTGAATACGCTTTCGATAAACGATCAAAACCGCTATTTGTATCAGCAAATGCCCGAATAAATCACTTATGCAATCTATCAACCAGGCGACAAAAAGACCTCTCCACCAACCGAATACGTTTACCGCATATATTGCGAGAACAAATTCCAACGCTATTTTTAGAATTTTCCGCGTACCGCTTTCCACTGAACGCGGAAAATTCAAGAAAAAACAATCGTACGTAATCGTAAAATTTCTATTTTTGCGAAACATATTTTTCAGCAGCTTCGGACAATTTTCCACCGTCGATTGTAAATGCCCTTTTGCCCACCGCAAACGCTGTCTTAGCGCTATTTTCAGGCTATACGGCTGCTCGTCGTAAAATACCGCTTCATCACAATAAGAAATTTTATAATTTTGCACTACGGCATCCGTACAAAAGCTTCTATCCTCCGTCAGCGTTGTGTATTTCCAACCGTCTTTGACAAGCTCGTTGGCAAATAAAAAACCTGTTCCTTGAATTCTACATGCCTGCCTTAAAATGCCCTTTGCGCGATTTTCGGTAAGACAGGTACGCATCCAATGCATTGCATACCCGAAAGATATCCAATTCTGATTTCCATTTTTCGAACTTCGAAAGGACGTCACGATTTTATTCCCAGCAGCAAAAGCCTCGTTCATCTTGCTTACGTAATTTGCCGAAATCACATTGTCCGCATCGAAAATAAAATACCCGTCAAAATGTTCTATACCGTACTCCGTCTTTATTTTTTCAAACAGATTTTTAAGCGCAAACCCTTTTGTTTTCTCGATTGGGGCATTATGCTCGTACACGACCACTTTTAAACCATTCGCCTTAAACACACGGGCGAGACGAGCGGTGTTGTCCGTGCAATTATGCGCCGAAATAAAAACGGTTATTTTCTCCAAAGGGTAATCTTGCTTCGCCACACTTTCCAAGAAATTTGCAATCACCTTTTCTTCGTTTCGCGCCGCCACACAAATGCCGTACCGATACTTTCGGTCCGTGGTTTTAAATTTCCTATAACCAAACAAGCCTACCACAAAAAATATCGCTTTATAGGCATAAAACGCCGTTAGCAACGCCCCTATCCACCCACATATTTCTATCCCGACTTCCGCCCAACGCATCTCTTTCTCCTCTGTATAACTATGGTGTTTTAATTTTATCACAATAGTTTTTTATTGTCAACACAATAGTTTTATAAAAAGTAGAAAAAATAGCATATTATATAATTATAGTTTAAATATAAGAGGGAAATTATATGGAAGCAAAAGACGTAGGCAATAGAATCAAAGAATTGCGAGAAAAACGAAAAATGACACAGTATGCATTGGCAAGTCAATCGGGCGTTTCTCCCACATACATTTATCAGTTAGAACGGGGCGAAAAAAGCCCGACAGTAGAATATTTAGCGCATATTTGTTGGGGGTTAGGTGTGACGCTCGCCGATTTTTTTAACACGGAAAACGAGGAACCTGACAAAATTTCCGCTTTGTCGTCTGAGCAAAAAAAACTGCTCAACGATTTTTTACAAAGTCTATAAAAATGAAAAAGCTGACGAAAACTCGTCAGCTTTTTCTTATATACGATTTTTGATTTTTATAATTTTTCTACGGTGATACCGTCCTCTATGGACGTTTCATAAAAGCTTGCCTTGTAGCCGATTGCGTCATGATACGCCATGCCTACGCGACGGATAAAGCCTTGCACGCCGCTCTTTTTAACGATGGAAATCGTACAGCCGCCAAACCCTGCGCCTATCATACGCGAACCTAAGCAATCCTTTTCCTTTCTCGCAAGCGCGCTGAGCGTATCTAATTCCTTGCCCGTCACTTCATACAAGTCGCAAAGGCTGTAATGGCTCTCGTTTAACAATCTGCCCAGCTCCTCTAATTCGCCTGCTTTCAATGCCTCTACCGCTTTGTTGACGCGGTCACATTCCATAACGACGTGTTCCGCACGCTTTGCCACCACTCCGGAAAGCAAATATTTATTTTCCGCAAACTGCTTGGGCGTGATTTGCGCAAGGTTTTCCACGTCCAACTTGGTTTGCAACAGCTTCAAAGCCGTCTCTACTTCCTGACGGCGGACGTTGTACTTGCTTTCCACGAGGTTGTGCGGCTTGTTACAGTTCGCCACCACCAAGCAATATTCGCCAAGCTGCAAAGGTACGTATTCATACTGCAAAGTTGCACAATCAAGCAGTACCGCGTGGTCTTTTTTACCCATTGCCGACGCAAACTGGTCCATGATACCGCAATTTACGCCTGCATATTTATTTTCCGCGCGCTGAGAAAGCACTGCCAAATGTACTTTGTCATAGGCAATCCCTGCGTATTCGCAAAAAGCGACCGCTGTGGCGACTTCGATAGCCGCAGACGACGAAAGTCCGCTGCCAAAAGGCACGGTGCAATCGTAATACAAATCGCAACCGACGATTTCCACACCCTCTTCTTGTAAATAGTACGCAACGCCTGCCTGATAGTTGCCGATTTTTAAATTTCTATATTCGTCTAACGTATCGACATTGAGTTCTACAATCCCCTCGATACCACGGAACGCCAAACGCACGGTTTTTCCGCCCGTTTTCCGCCCGTAAACGTTGCAGCGCAAATTCAAAGCCGCAGGAAATACTTTACCGCCGCAATAATCCACGTGCTCGCCGATTACGTTAATTCTGCCTGCCGCCGTAAACAAGTCCTCTGCGTCCGCGCCGAAGACGTCTTTAAATGCTTGCATCGCTTCCGTTCTTTTCATCGTCACAATCCTCCGTTAATTTTTTCTTGTGCATAAACCAAATCATAAAATACCCAACGCCTACCGCAATCAGAATGACCGCCGTCAACTGCGACGGGGTTAAAAAGGGAATCGGTGAACTGCCCCTTTCGTCCCCACGCAAAAATTCAATGAAAAAACGCCAAATTCCGTAGGCGATAAAATAGGTCGGCAGGATGGGAATCCGCTTGTTTTTCTCCCCGTTGCGCTTGAAATATATCCAAAACGCAATCGCCGCCAACGCAAACAAAAACATTGACTCAAAAAGCTGTACGGGGACAACTTTTGCCCACTGCCAAACGCCTTCTACTTCCACCCACATGGTAATGCCGTACCAAGCATCCGTCAAATTCCCATGGCAACAGCCGGCAAACAAGCATCCAAGCCGTCCAAAACCATGCGCCAACGGTACCAAACAACCTGCCATATCCGCCACATCGCGCGTGCGTAAGCGAGCTTCTTGATAAACGCCGAACGGCTTACTGATCACAAACCAAAACAGCAAATATCCGCCGACGCCGAAAATAAAACCGCCGTAAAAGGTCATGCCCGCTTTCAAAGAGAACACGCCCGTATCCAGCCAATCGTAAAAGGCTTGGAATATTATCGCGCCGAAAAAACCGATAACAACCGCGCCGACAATGGCGATAATCACCAATTTTTGAAGTCCCAAGGAAAACCCTTTTTTCACGCACAACCGATCCGCGCAGAGCAATACCGCCAACACGCCTATGGCGATGCAGATATCGTATAGACCCATGCCCAAAAAAATCGTATCGGGATACACGTTTTTGTTCTCCTTGTATTTTTGTCCCAATTATACAACAAACTAACTCTTTTGTCAACAGCACAAATCGACTTTTACCATGAAATCCACATAAAAAAATCAACCGTGAAATCACGGTTGAAATTTTTCGAATAAACATACTTGCCAATTAGAGCGCCTGCACGTTTACCGCACGGAGTTTTGCAGGATTTTTAGGATCGGGTTCGGTTTCATAGGAAACTCTCTGGCCTTCCTTCAATCTTCTGTACCCCTCAGCTACAATCGCAGAGAAATGTACGAACACGTCGTCGCCACCTTCGTCGCCGGCGATGAATCCGTAGCCCTTTTCCGCGTTGAACCACTTAACAGTACCCTGACTCATTCTCGGTACCCCCTTCGTTTTGCTACCGACAACGAACCCCTCGGCTCATTTTATATTATAACATATTTTTTTTTCGATTGCAATACCTCTTTTTAAATTTTTTTACCCCATTTACCCTATTTTTGCATTTTTTTTGCCTTTTATGTGGACTTTTTGCCTTTTTCATGCTATAATAAACCCAAAATTAAGCATATCATACTTAATAAAGAGGTATTTATGGAGTTTTTAGGCATTCTTCAAGCCGTCATTTTGGGGCTTATCGAAGGAATAACGGAATGGTTACCCGTTTCCAGTACGGGGCATATGGTTCTTTTTAACCATTTCTATCCAAGCAAATTTTCGCCCGAATTTAGCGATATGTTCGAATACGTTATTCAGCTCGCTGCGATTTTCGCGGTAATCGTGACGTTTTGGAACAAACTTTTCCCCTTCCGTTTGCAAAAAGAAAGCTGGGAAAATGCAAAACCCAAAACCAAGCTTACTGCGAACGTAGGCATTTTACAATTATGGCTGAAAGTAATTATCGCTTCCGTTCCCGCGTTGTTGGCTCTTGTCATCGACAAAGTTTTCGAAGACCTTTCCCCTTTATACGAAAGCTTGATTATCGCCGGCGCGCTCATTTTATACGGCGCGGTGTTTATTCTTGTCGAAACGTTCAATAAAAAGGACGCAAAAATCCAAGAAGTTTCCGAAATTTCTTACAAATACGCTTTCTTTATCGGCTGTTTCCAAGTCCTCGCCGCAATCCCCGGCACTTCCCGTTCGGGTATCACCATCATCGGGGCGTTGCTCTTGGGCGTTTCGCGAGTCGCCGCAACGGAATTTACCTTCTATCTCGCCATCCCTGCCATGGTCGGCGCAAGCGGTTATAAACTGTTGAAATTTTTTATCGAGCAAGGCTCGATGACCGCGCCGGAGGTTGGGTATCTTCTCATCGGCTCGGTCATCGCGTTCAGCGTATCCCTCTTCGCCATTAAGTTATTGACGGGCTTTGTCAAAAAACATAACTTCAAGCCCTTTGGTTGGTACCGTATCGCCCTCGGCGTTATTGTCATGTGCGCATTGATTGTGCCTACTTTCTTCTAATATTCATAAAAAATCAACCGCAGCTCCTTATCGGGAACTGCGGTTTTTTCTTTTGTAATCACTCCGTTTATACGAAGCTTTTGTAGGTTAGATAACCGTTGCGCCTGCATTTTTCAACACTTCGACGGCTTTTTCCGCGTCCGCTGTTTTAAAAGCGATGCGCGCATGCCCGTCCACTTCGGCATACGAATACATATATTCGACGTTGATGTTATTTTGCCCAAGCAAAATCAGCAAATCGGAAAGCGCGCCGGAACGGTTGGAAACTTCCACCCCGACAAGCTCGACCAAGGTCGCCAAATATCCGGCGTCTCTCAACACTTGCAACGCCTTTTCATTGTCGCACGCAATCAAACGCAAAATACCAAAATCTTTCGTGTCCGCAATGGAAAGGGACAGCAAATTGATATTCGCGTCTTTCAAAGCCTGGCAGCAGCCGCTTGCTTTTCCTGCCTGATTTTCCAAAAATACCGCTATCTGTTTAATCATGTTTTCTTCCCCCTTGCTTATAATTTCCGCTTGTCGGTGATACGTTTCGCTTTGCCCTCGCTACGCGCAACCGTGCCGGGCGTTACCAGCGTAATCTTCGCGCTGACGGACAATGCCGACGCCATATCCGCCGCCAACTTCTTGCGGATTTCTTCCACGTGCGCCACTTCGTCGATTGCTACCGAAGGCGAAAGCTCTACTACGATTTCCATCGTGTCGAGGTTGTTGACGCGGTCTACGTTGATATGATAATGAGGCTGAATATCCGTATTCTTCAAAAGTACGCTTTCAATCTGCGAAGGGAATACGTTTACGCCGCGGATAATCAACATATCGTCGCTTCTGCCCGTAATCTTGTTCAGCTTAATCGTCGTACGTCCGCAAGGACAAGGGTCGGCGTTCAAGCTGGCAATATCGCGCGTTCTATAACGCAGCAACGGCATACCTTCCTTTGTCAAGGTCGTAATAACAAGCTCGCCCGATTCGCCGATGGGCAACGGTTCTAACGTGTCCACGTCCACGATTTCTGGATAGAAATGGTCTTCCTGGAAATGCATACCCGTCTTATACTGACAATCGCACGCAACGCCAGGGCCTGCAATCTCGCTCAAACCATAGATATCGCACGCACGAAGTCCTAACCGTCTTTCAATGTCCGCACGCATACCTTCCGACCAAGCTTCCGCCCCGAATACGCCGCCTTTCAGCTTGATATCCGTGCCGATTTTTAAGCCCATTTTTTCAATTTCTTCCGCAAGATAGATAATGTACGAAGGCGTACAACAAATAATATCCGCACCAAAATCGGTGATGAGCTGTATCTGTTTTTGCGTGTTACCAGCCGACGCCGGTACAACGCATGCACCCAGCTTCTCACCGCCGTAATGCATACCCAAACCACCTGTAAACAGCCCATATCCGTAAGCGACGTGAATGATGCTGTCCTCGTCTGCGCCTGCCATCACCAACGAACGAGCCGCACACTCGCCCCAAACGTCGATGTCGTTCATGGTATACCCTGCCACCGTGAGTTTCCCAGTCGTTGCGCTGGACGCATGCAAACGAACAAGGTCTTTTCTCGGTCTTGCCATCATACCGAACGGATACGCGTAGCGCAAATCCTGCTTTACGATGTAGGGCAATTTATAAATATCGTCAATGGATTTGATATCGTCCGGTTTTAACTTAATCGCGTCCATCTTCGCGCGGTAAGGTTTTTGGTTTTCGTACACGTACTTTACCATCTTCACCAACCGCTCGGATTGCAAAACTTTGCGCTGATCCGCGCTCATCGTTTCCAGTTCTTTTTGAAAATATTGCATATACCTTTCCTCCCGTCACGGATTTTCCCGTAAACGTTCCTCTCGTGTTTAAAGTTTGTTATACACCCGTATACCCCAACTCAAACGCCTGTAAATTGAGCTGTTCAAACTTCGCAGGTACGCAAGCGGACACCGCCGCAACCATTTTTTCTTTATCAAAACCTGCCAACCTGCACAACGCGCCAAGCATGACAATGTTGGTCGCTTTCACGCTCCCTGCCTGCAAAGCCAACGCCTGCGCCGGTACAAAATGCACGTTTTTCACCTCATTTTGCAGCTTTTCTTGTAAATTTTGCGGGTATTCCGCCACGCCCATGATACAAGGCATAGGCAAAATTTCCTCTTCGTTGACAAGCAACGTACCGTCTTGTTTTAAATAATGCTTTACACGTGCCGCTTCCAAAGCCTCGAACGCGATAATCACGTCCGCCGCACCTTCCCAAACCACGGGAGAATGGATTTTGTCCCCGATACGCACGTGCGTCACCACGCTGCCGCCGCGTTGGCTCATGCCGTGGATTTCGCTCAGTTTACAATCCTTTTCGCAGAGCATCGCATACGTTCCAAGCACACGGCTTGCAAGCAATGTACCCTGTCCGCCTACGCCGACAATTAAAATATTCATCATAACGCGCCTCCTTGTTCCAGCGCCAACGCGCCGAACGGGCATACTTTCACGCACACTTCGCAGCCCACGCATTGAATCGGGTCAACCACGACGCCGTTTGCACCCTTGCTGATAGCCGGGCACCCCAAACGCATACAGATTCCGCAATTTTTGCAATCGTTTACTTTTACTTTGGGTTTTGCCGATTTATCCAACAGCGCGCACGGTCTTTGCGCGATGATAACGCTGACTTCTTGGCTGGAAACCGCCGCTTTCACCGCTTTTTCCACTTCTTTCACGTCATAAGCGTCTACCACCGTAAGGTCTTTCACGCCGCAAGCTTTGCATAATTCGTCCAACAACACGATAGGCGCAGGTTCACCCTTTAAATTCTTCCCCGTCGCGGGATGTTGTTGATGCCCCGTCATCCCAGTTGTCGAGTTATCAAGAATAATCAGCGTGATACCGCTCTGGTTATACACGGCGTTGATAAGCCCCGTCACGCCGCTGTGCAGGAAGGTCGAATCGCCGATGACGGCAACGTTTTTGCTCTCGCCGCCCGTTGCCTTTTTAAACCCGTGCGCCATACCCACGGACGCGCCCATGCAAATGCAGGTATCTACCGCAGCCAAAGGCGGTACTGCGCCCAACGTATAACAACCGATGTCGCCGTTGACCGTCAATTTTAATTTATTCAGCACGTAAAATACACCGCGGTGCGGACAGCCTGCACACATCACGGGCGGACGTGCAGGGACTTGCTGCGCGTTTTGTTGCTCCGCTTTCGCGAATCCAAATGCTTCGCAAATCTTGGGAACGCTGATTTCCCCCTGCAAGGAAAATAACGATTTTCCCTCGCAATCGATGCCTGCCGCTTTCATCGCGTCTTCTATGTACGGTTCTAATTCCTCTATAACGTATACTTTCTTTACCTGTTTCGCAAACGCCGCGATGGAATCCATCGGCAACGGGTACAGCGTCCCTACCTTATACACGTTTGCGGCGGGCAAAGCTTCTTTTACGTATTCGTACACCACGCCCGAGCAAACAACGCCGATTTCCGCCTCCGAAGTCAGTTCCATGCGGTTGCACGACAACCCGTTGACGTACTCCGCCAACGCCTTATCGCGCGACTCTACCGTCACGTGGCGTTTGATGGCATTCGCCGGCATCATGACGTATTTGCTCGCGTCCTTTTTATACGCGCGAAGAGGCTGCTCCTCTCTTTCACAAAGTTCTATAAACCCGTGCGAATGCGCTACTCTCGTCGTCTCGCGCACGAGAACGGGCACGTCAAACTGCTCGCTAAGCGCATAGGCAAGCTTCACCATCTCTTTCGCCTCGTTTGCGTCAGAGGGTTCAAGCATCGGGATATGCGCGCTGCGTGCATAGTATCGGGAGTCCTGCTCGTTTTGCGAAGAGTGCATGCCCGGGTCGTCTGCGACAACGATAACCAAGCCGGCATTGACGCCGCTATACGCCGCCGTAAACAACGGGTCCGCCGCCACGTTCAGTCCGACGTGTTTCATGCAAGCCATCGCTCTGCCGCCTGCCACCGCCGCGCCAAGCGCAACCTCTAACGCCACCTTTTCATTCGGCGCCCATTCCGCATACACGCCGTCGTACTTCGCAAAATTTTCCGCGATTTCCGTACTGGGCGTCCCCGGGTAAGCGGAAAGTACTTTCACGCCCGCCTCGTAAGCGCCCCTTGCAATCGCTTTGTTTGTCAACGTCAATTCTTTCATTTGTTTTCTCCTATCGGGTTACAAGTTCGCCCAAGTATCCCAATCCACTTCTTTAATAAAACCGTTAAACGAGCAAACGCATACCACGTTTTCCTCGGCGTCGCGAATCAATACTTCGCTGACCGTATTCCGTCCCGAACGAGTAATTTCCCTCGCCGTCGCCACCACGTACGCAGTTTTCGCCGCGCGGACGTACTGGATACTGCCCCCTTGCGTCACCGTCATGGGATGCAGATGATTGGCAAGCACCGCAAAGGCAAAATCCGCTAACGTATACAACATTCCGCCCTGCGCGCAGCCGTTGGCATTCAAACAATCGGTGGTAATCGGTGCTTTTACAACGGCTTTTTCCTCGTCCAAAGCCACGATTTCCGCGCCCATTCTCTTTACAAACATGTCTTTTTCGAAATATTTTCGAGTGGTTTCTTCTCTCGTCATACCCACCTCACTAAAAAAGATATTTTTATTATAGCATACCTTTATCTGCCAAGTCAATTCATACGAAATACTTACAAAAAAGAGACTCGATTTTTTTTCGAGCCCCTTTTTTCGTTTTATCTTACGTTTTTTATACCAAAGTTTTCACAAAAGCGTATTTCTCTACGAGAATAGAGCTCTTGCCGTCCTTCCAAGTACCCAAACGTTCCCACGTATAAGGTCCAACGCTGAAATTTTCCTGTTCGGGAGTGTGGAACGGGCCTAAAAGGTTTCTGTTGCCAACCGTGAGCACGATTTCGATTTCGTTTTCGCCCACTTTCAATGCCTTGGAAACGTCCAAACGCTTGCCGAACATCCACGTGCCGAAATCCACGCCGTTTACGCGGACTTCTAATAACTGGAATCTGTCGTCAATGACAAGCTCGCAATCGGTATCGTCCACTTGTACCGTCTGTTTCAAGGTAATGTCGCCCGAGAAGAACGGATACCCCTGCTCTACGAGGTCGGTGACAATTTTTTGTTGCTTGCCAAGGCGGAAGTTTTCACCGAGAACGATTTTGTCCGTCTTGCCTGCCTCGAATTTGCCGTATACGCCAAAGCTCCCTTTGAGCGCAACCGCTTCGATATCCGAATCGTATGCAAGACAGTTTTTCAAGCTCTCGGTTACGTTTTCCCCGAACAATGCATAGTATACCTGTTCACTCTGGAAATATTGCATTTCCACGACAATTTTGTTATGCCCTTTTTGCAAGTGCTTTGCTACGTCGTATTTTAAGAGCGGTTTTTCCACTTCGGACGTACCGCAGCTTTCCACTTTCGCGCCGTTGACCGCAATCGAAAGGGTGTTCGTGTCCTCCGCAAGGAGCATACATTCTTCGGGAATTTCGTCTACGTCCACTTCATAGCAAAGATACAATTTTCCCTCGTATCTGCGTTGCAGCATTTCATTGAACACGCCCATGTGATGCAAAGGCTCGCTATACGTTACGCCGTCCGTCGAATAGCGCACGAAATCGAGGAAAATATAATTTTGAGGCGTACCGCAAACGGTAAATTCCTTGCCCAGCGTCAATATCTTTTTCGCTTTCTTTTCTACTGGCTTTTTATCGCTGAGATACAACAAATAGGACTGCCCCCTATCGAAAGGCACTTTGGTGGAAATCACCGTCGTTTCGTCTTTGAGGATATCATACGATTCAAACGAAACGGCGTCTTTCACGATAAAATCTACCACCGTATCCTCGCCAAGGTTGACGGCATAGATAAATCTTCTGCCCTCGTTATCCACACGGTACGCAGTACGCACGCCGTTATGCTCCGCCAAGGTATAGGGCTGCGCCGCGATAATTTCTTCCCACGTTACGTTGGTGGATAAGTACGCGTAATCGTATTCCTCGCCCTCTACGTGCGTAGGCTTTTTGTCCGTCAACAGCACTTTACCGCCTGCTTTTACAAACGCTTGCAACAGTTTTTCCGTCGAAACGTCCATCGTGTACACTTTCGGGAACACCAAATATTCGTATGCGCATTCGCCTACGATGAGTTTATTTCCTTCCACCTTGCCGTACTTTGCCAAAATGGTTTCGTCAATGTAATGGAACGGAATTTGCTTGCGCGTCAACGCATTCGTGACTTCGTTTAAGCTTTGTTCCAATTCCCCAATCGCATGCGCTTCCACTCCGTCGCGCTTGTAATTGAAATAAGTACTGCGAATCGGGTGTAGCATCGCTACGTTGACTACCTCTTTACTCTCGGCTAAAACCTTGCCAAGATAGGAAAAATAATCGTTGAAATCCTTAAAGCTCTTTCTCACCCAAGGGTTGGTAGTGGAATAGTGCGCGGGATAATCGCGTTTTCTTTGACCGTGTTCGGTGTACGGCAACAAATGCTGGCACATCAAATTGACGCCGCCAACGTATTGACATTCCGCAATTTCTTTGAGTTCCTGGGGCGTAACGTCCCAACCGCAGCAACCGTACGTTTCCGTGATGACTTGTTTTTTACCAAGCTGCGCCGCTGCACTGCCTACTTGTCTGGGCGCAATCGTGCCACGCCCATCTCTGCCAAGCCAGTCGATTCCGGGGATATGCTCGTATTCATAAAACGGCATAATCCCGCCGCAGCACCACATCTGTCCGCCCATAAAGCCCTCTTCGACGTAGTGTCCGGTCAATTTATAACCATTTTCATCGCACCAAGTATATATTTTTTCCGCAAAATTTTTCAACATCAAATCTTGCATTGCTTTCCAGTACTTATAGCGGAATGCGCGATAGCCGTCCTTTTCCACGAACAGCAAACCTATCCCGTCGAGAATATCCTCGCCGTACGTTTCTTGGAAATAAGCAGGCAATACTTTGGTATAGGGCGTACCCCAACGGTAATACTGCGGTTCGTCGGTGAAGAAACCCTTTAAGTTGTACGTGTCGCGCTTTTTATATTCCTCGTGCGTCATGGCGAGGAACTTATCCACTACCTCACCGTTCAGGACGTCCGCCGTCGACGCCGCATAGTGATGGAATACGTTCAAACAGTTATCCCCACCCGTCGTTCTCTTCAAGGCTTCGCCGCTCATATCATACGACACCATTGCCTTTTCATCGTACGCGCCAACGGTAAACGTAAGGTATCTGTCGTGATTTTCGATATCCTCCAACAGCTTTCCGCCGACAAAACCCGACGGCCAGCCGTTTTCATCGTACGCATACGCTTCCATACCCAGCTCATCCGCCTTTTCAGAACAAGCCTTGATACAGTCAAACCACTTTTCACCAAGGTATTCCGTCTTCAAACCGCCGCGCGCGTGCATGAAAAAACCGCCCACGCCGTTTTCGTTCATCCATTCGACCTGCTCGCACAAGCCCTTTTCATCTAATTCATCGTTCCAAGACCAAAAAGGAATACAACGATATATTTTTTCTACTTGTTTCATAAATAACTCTCCTTAATCACAAAAAAATCGGCATAAAGTAAGCTTGCATTATTCCGTCTTTTCTTGCAATACTCCTTTTTCCGATTTTTTGATTTTTATGATTTATAATAAGTAATAGGGCAAATCACTGCCAAGTTTCACGCTCGCAAACGAATCCTTTTTCTGTTCTACGGGCTTCTTTACAGCAGGTTTTTTCGCAGCGGGCTTCTTTGCCGTGCTCGCCGGTTTCTTTGCCGCGGGCTTTTTCGTTGCCGTGCTTGCAGGTTTCTTTGCAGCAGGCTTCTTTGCCGCCGCTTTCTTCGTTGCCTCTTCTACGGGTGCGATTAACTTCTCCGTCACTTGGGGATCAGGAGCCGCGATCACGTGGCTGTTCTCCATATCAGGAGCCGAGCTCTTCACCTTCGAGTATCCGTTGTTTTCCACTCTTTTAATTGCGTTCTTTCCGATTGGCATATTCAATGATCTCCTTTGCAAGTTTTGTATATTCCACCGCACTGCGGCTGTTTTTCTTATACGCGACGACGGGTTTGCTGTTGTCCTGCGCCCATTCCACGGCGCTGTCTACGCGGATATAATTTTCAAACAAGGGCGCTGCTTCCATTTCTTTCAACGTTTCCAACGTCTGTTTGAAATATTTCTTTCTCTCGTCCGCTTTGGTAACGGCGATACCCAACACTTCCAAACGCGGCGCAATGTTCTTCGCTTGCTGGCAAAATTCAAACATATTCGCCAAGCCAAACAAACCCCAAGGGCTTGCCTCAACGGGTATCACCACGTAATCGGACGCGCACATGATATTCATTACCCATCCGCCGAGCGTCGGGGGCGAGTCGATTAAAATATAATCGTAATACCCTTTCGCACGCACCCGTTCCAAACATTTTTTCAAGACCGTCTCGCGCTGCCATTTTGCAAACAAATCAAACTCAATCGAGCTCATCAGCGACGTGGAAGGCACGATGTCCAAACCGTCTATGTCCGTTTCCACGATGTAATCGGACAAATCCTTTTCCCCGACAACCGCGCGATAGATATTCTTTTCCCCTCTTGCGTATTCGTACGCCTTTTCCTCTTCAAAGAGAGAAATGGTGAGGTTGAGCTGCATATCCCCGTCGATCATCAGCACTTTCTTGCCCGTCATAGCCAACGCACAACCCACGTTGGAACAAGAAGTGGTTTTTCCGCTGCCGCCTTTGTTATTCGCAAATGCAATTACGATTGTCTTGCTCATATGTACTCCTTATTGCTTGTTGTCTTTCTTTATAGCCGCCTTTCTTCTCGTCGCAGATTTCACAGTTGCCTCTTTCGAGCTTTTTGCGTTTTTTGCTTTCTTTTCTCTCTTCGCTTTTTCTGCTTTTTTCGCTTGTTCCGCTTCCGCAGCCAAACGCGCCGCGCGCTCTTCATCGTCCTCTAAATATTGAGACAGAGCCGCCAAGCCCTCGCCCGTTATCGAGGAAACGGGAAAAATTTTCTTACACCCGGCAAGCTTTAACCAACGGGTAACCCGTTCCACGTTTGCGTCGGGTTTATCGATGCCCGTAATAATCCCGATTGCCTCGCGGTTGACCATGCTCGTCAAGCAAGGCGAAAAAATGGAATACGGTTCATTGGCGGACAGTACCAAACCCACGATATCCGCTTCGTACGCATACAGAGCCAACGCGCCGCTCGTTTCACGGCGTTCGGTGTACTCGCCCGGCGTATCGATTACGGTGTCGAGGTAATTGACGTACTGCGTTTTATAATATTTAATTTTCTCTCCGCGCAGAGCTTGCGTCAACGTTGTTTTCCCTGCCGCTACTCTGCCAAACAGCATGATTTTTTTCATAGGAATTAGGTCTTGGTCACTTCACAACAAATGTAATCGAGTTTCTTTACGAAATATTCGCGAATCGCCGTAAACGCCGCTTCCACGGAAGATACCGAGCCCGTAATGATAAGCGTTCCCGTAAATCTATCCACGAACCCGATTTCCGCGCCCGAGGACTTCATTGCAATATCTGCCGCAATTACGGCACTTTCATAAGGAATGACCGTCAAAACCCCGATGGCGCTCCGTGTGTAATCGGTCTGCGGATCCAACCCGAGTTTTGTATAAAGAACTTCGCCCGGGTTTGCGATGATGTGGCAAAGGGTAATTTGCTTACCGGGGACGAATTCTTGTATAATTCTCATTTTATCGTGCATTTCCATATAATTTCTCTCCTTTCAGGATCGTTTTCCCATTTTTATCTCTTGCATGCGCTGCTTTCTATACGCTGTATATGCTATGCGCAAGCACCGCGTTTAGCCGCCGATTTGGCATTTCAAACCGCTTTCTTCCGCTACGGATAACAAATATTCCATGCGCTCTTGCGTGGGCGGTTCGACGCCCTTTAACGCATAATTTCTATCCAAGCCGTCGTATTTATCCTGCCCTAACCGATGATACGGGAGCAAGTGATGCTCTTTCACGCCCGGCAGCGTAGCCGCAAATTTAGAAATCGCGCGGATTTCTTCCGCCGTATCGTTGAAACCGGGTACTACGGGGGTGCGAATGATAAGCTCGACGCCGCTCTTTGCGATTTTTTTCGCATTTTCCAAAATCAAAGTGTTGGGTGCGCCCGTAAATTCCTTGTGTTTGTCAGAATCCATGTGCTTGATATCCATCAAGAACAAATCCAAATACGGCAAAATCTTTTCAATTCTCTCAAACGGAGCGTTTGCCGTTGATTCCACCGCCGTATGTAAACCGTTTTCTTGGCAGGCGCGCAGCAAATCTCGCGCGAAATCGGGTTGTCCTAAAATTTCGCCGCCCGAAAGGGTGACGCCGCCGCCACTGCGCCGATAATAATTCTCATCCGCGAGGATTTCTGGCAGGATTTCCGCCACCGTCACGTCTTTCCCGACAATTTTTTCCTTGCCGTCTTCCACCATGGTTTGAATCTCGTATTTTTGAGACTCGGGGTTACAGCACCAAGCGCAACGCATAAAGCAGCCCTTAAAAAAGACAATGGTACGAATCCCCGGTCCGTCATGGATGGAGAAACGTTGAATATTAAATATTCTGCCTTTGGTGCTGTAATGTTTCATAACGGTGGTTATCCCCTCGTCGTTTTACTTTATTTTAAAACCCCTGTTCCGTTCTATTGATAATATCGTCCTGCAAGGAACGGGAAAGCGTCGTGAACAACGCGCTATACCCAGCGACACGCACCACCAAAGTCTTATACTTTTCAGGGTTCTTCTGTGCGTCAAGCAACGTCTCGCGCGTGACGACGTTGAACTGCATGTGCATGCCCTTTTGGTCGAAATAGGAGCGGATAAGAGCCACAAATTTGCTCAAACCGGACATTCCTGCAAGCGCGGAAGGATGGAATTTTTGGTTCAAAAGCGTACCGTTGGAAGCTACGCCCTGTTCCAATTTCGACACGGAGTTCGCCGTTGCCGTCGGACCTTTAACGTCTCTGCCCGAAGCAGGACCGATACCGTCTGCAAGCGGTGTAAACGCCAATCTGCCGTCGGGGGTTGCGCCCGTCTGCCCACCAAGAGGTACGTTCGCGGAGACGGGATACAAACCTGCTTGGAAAATACCGCCGCGAGGATTTTTATATTTTTCTACTTCTTTCGTGTACGAATTTGCCACCGCGCGCGCAAGCATATCCGCTTCGTAGATATCGTTGCCGTACTTAGGACAAGTTTCTTCAATCAAACGCTTGATTTCGCGGTATCTTTCCTTCTTTTCAGGCGCAAGACTGCCAACACTTGTCACTTCTTCGTAAATCGTCTTGATGATTTCTTCGGTGACTTCGATGCCCTGCTGCGCCAACGAACAAGCCACGTCGCCGGTTACTTTTTCCGCCGCCGAACCGGTAAGCCCATAACCAAAGTTCGCTTGCAACGCGTCGCGAAGCTCTGTCATGGTCACTTTGCCTTCCTCGAAAACGAGCTGTTTAATCGCCAACAGCGCGTCGGTATTATTTGCGATACCAAAGCCCTGCGGACCGGTGAAGTTATAAATTGCGCCACCCTCTTGCAAGGATTTTCCGCGCCCGATACAATCGTCCACCATACAGGACTGGAAGGGCAACGGACAACGTACGGCGTGCGCCGCGTCGATGGCGTTGTTTGCGTTTACCAACAGTTTAATAAAGTACGCTTGCTGTGTTTTATAAGCCTCGAAAACTTCTTCAAACGTTTGCATTTGCGCGACGTCGCCCGTTTCAGGCCCAATCTGCACTCCCTTGTCCATACCGTTGGAGAATACCATTTCCAAAGGACGGCACATATTAAAGAACGCCGCGTCGTGCCAACCGTCCGTTTTTGCGCCTTTTTGGGGTTCTACACAGCCGATAATGCAATAATCACGCGCGTCTTCCAACGTCAGCCCTCTCGCCATGATAGACGGAATGATAACTTCGTCGTTATAATACGCAGGCAAACCCGTGCCTAATCTCGTCAACGCCGCCGCCTTCATCATAAACGATTGCGGCGTACCGTTCCATACGCGCACGGAAATCGAGGGCTGAGGCAGAGGCACGTGCATAGACGCTTCCAAACACATATACGACAAATCGTTCGTCGCGTCCATACCGTGGATATCTTGACCGCCTACGATTAAGTTTTGGAACATACCATAGCCCGCAAACCCTTCCGCAGACGCCGCGTCACGAACTTTGTTGATGTCGTTGAGCTTGACCCAAATACAATCGATAAGTTCCTGCGCTTGCTCGATGGTGAGTTTACCTGCCTCGATATCCTTTTTGTAATAGGGATACATATATTGGTCAAATCTACCGGGCGAAATGGAGTGACCGCTCGATTCAACCTGCAACAAAAGCTGCACAAACCAGAAAGACTGGCAAGCTTCATGGAAGTCTCTTGCAGGGAATTCCGGAACGTGCTTACAATTCGAGGAAATTCTTTCTAACTCCGCCTTTCTTTCGGGGTTCTTTTCTTTCAAAGCCAACTCTTTCGCGAGTTTTGCATATCTACGAGCGTATTCGACAACCGCCTCGCAGCTTTCAATAACCGCCGTGAGGAAATTGTTTCTCTGCACGTAATCGGCGTCGGAAACGTCCAACTTATCTTTCGCCGCCTGCGCCTCCGCGATAATTCCGCGATAGCCCTTTTTCAATACCTTTTCGTAATTGACGTTGACGTGTCCAATCCCGTTATAAAAATAGTTACCGGGCGTGAACATACCATGCGTCACAAACGCCTCGTACGCTTCGGGCGCCATGTTCGCTCTTGCAAGGTCGCTGTTGGTCTTGCCCTTCCAGTACGGGTACGCACCGCGCAAATCCGCCTTCGTCTGTTCGCTGATATAGAACGGGTCTGCCGCACGGGTAGCCACCGTATCGAACTCCGCTTCCAACCATTCGTAGGAATATTCCGGGAATACCTGACAACCGCGAGGTGCAACCGTCGCGCTGCCTACCACAAGCTCGTTATCGCGAATGACGATGGGAATGTTCCGCAAAATATGCGCAAATGCCGCACTTCTACGCAAAATGATAGGCAAATCTTCCGTCGCCTGATAGCTCTCCGTCACCAAGAGTCCGCGTGCAGACTCGATTACGGGCATTTTTTCATACAAAGCGTCTATTAACTTGTCAATTCTCGCGCTCTTTTCCAGCACAAATTTAATATTTTCCATACTTTTCGCCCTTGTTTCAAAAATTATCGCTTACCGACGTAATATCGCTACGCCGTTTGACGCAAAAACTGCGCCTCCTATGCCTTATGTCTTAAGGATTATAACTGATTCCAAAGCTCTTCGTGGGGCGCTGCAATAATCGCCTCGGAAGAGAGCTGTCCGGTCTGTTTTGCATAGTTCGAACCGGCTTCGACAGCCGCCGTAACGTCACCGACCTCGCCCGTCAGCATTACGACGCCCTTGCCGCCCATACCGCGGGATACGCGCAAATCGAAAATCTCTACGCGCGCCGTCTTTACCGCAATATCCGCTGCTTTGATGGTCGTTGCCGCCGAAAACGTTTCTATCAACCCCAACGAACCCTTTCTTTCGCCCGTTTGCGTGCCGAACAGAGCTTTGATAACTTGTTCGTCAATTCTGCCCATAATGGAAGAATCGATGACGTAGTTACCAAATTTCGATAACACGTGGCTGACCGAAGCGGTTACGTTGGAAATCGAGCCCGTCAAAATAATTTCATATTTACCAGGGCAGGACGGGTGCGCGGAAACCATTTCCACGCCTGCGCTCTTGAGCGCCGCGTCCGTTGCTTCTACGCCTTTGGGGATACTTTTTAATTCAATTACACCGATAGATTTAAACATTAGTTCACCTTATCAATTACGATTTTATCGTTAAATACCGTTACTTTGCCATCGATAGAAGCATATTGAGGAAGGGAAAGCCCGTCCGCCGCTTCCGCGATTTTGTCGCCTTTTTGCACGTTTGCGCCGTCCTCTACGCAAGGGACGCTCGGCGCGCCGATATGCTGGCGCAGATAGATTTCCGCTCTGGAAAAGCCCGACTGCGCACCGATGAATTTCGCCACTTTGTCGTACTTCCCAACCCCCAACACGTTTGCCCAACGTTCGGAAGGCACCATGCGCCATTCCCTCTCGGGTTCGGGTTCTACCTCTTCTCTGCCCACAAAACGCATCTTGTTTTTCGCAAGCAACGCCTTGTATTCGTTGATGACTGCTTTGGGGGAAATTCCCTGACAGCAAGCAAGCGATTCACAGATACCGCAACCGCAGCAAAGCGTCGCGGAAAGTACCATTTCCGGCATGACCGTCACCGCAGATTTTGCCGTGCGCACCATCTTATGCGGTTCAAGCGGATACCCCAAAAGAGCTCTTGGACACATATCCGTACAGCGCGTACACTGACAGCAAGCCGTCTCTGCCCGAGCGATGGATTTGTCCCCATCGATGTACTTGGACATTACCGCTTCGCAATTTTCCGGCAAGATTAGCAAGCCTTTCGTGGTCTTTGTTACCACCGCCGTATCGGGATTTATCATTTTACC